>JBCBSO010000050.1:0-12591 GCA_039819205.1 Actinomycetota bacterium | reverse complement strand
CTCGCTGGCGCGGACGGCGCACTCCGCCGCGTGGAGGTTGGCATGCATCGAGGCAAACAGTTCCTCGGCGTCGGTGAGCGCATGCGCGTTGCGGTCGTTGGCCCCCGCGATCGCCAGGTGGCGCGCCGCGGCCAGATCTCCGGATGCCGCAGCAACGAGCTCCACCAGGTGGTCCGGCACCCGTGCGCCAAGCCGCGATACATCATGCGCGGCGGCGGCGCCGACGCCGACTTCACCGCGGTCGAAACACGCACGAGCAACGCCGATCGCCGCGTCGGCGGCGGCGCGGCGATCGCCGCGTGCAGCTGTCAGCCAGACCGCTGAGCGATCGACCTCGCCCTCCATCATCGCCACGGGATGCGCGCCGACCGCCTCGAGTTCGCTGTGGGCGGCGGCCGCGCCCTGGGCATCGCCGCGCAGCGCGTCAGCCATCGATGCACCCGCCAGCGCCCAGCGTCGCGGACCCTCGGAGTGCAGCAAGGCGAAGGAGCTGTCGGCTTCCCGAAACAACGCGGCCGCCTCGGAGCTGTGGCCGCTCATCAAACGGATTCGCCCGAGGATCAACGAGAACCACGCCTGTCCGGTGCGGATGCCTTCGGCAATGCTGGCGTCGCGGGCCACCTCGCTCAGTTCGGCGGCACCGACCAAGTCGCCCGCTTCCGACATTGCCAACGCTTGCGCCACGATGTAGATCCCCGGATCAGACATCACCGGCTGCTCACCGACGGCGACACATGCGGCGAGGCCACCTTCAGCGATGGACTGCGCAAGATCGGGACGACCGCCGAGCGCGTGGGCGCACGCACCGGCGATGGCTGCCGTGGCGAAGGCGCGGCCCTCGCCCGGCCCGTCGAGCATCGGCCCCACGAGCCGCAGGGCCTCGTCGAAACGACCGGCGGTTGCCGCAATCACGGCACGCTCTGCGCGGCACTCAGCTCGCCATGGTCCGTCGGGCAGCGAGCGTTCGGCGCTGCGCAGCACCGCTTGGGCTCGCTCGACGTCGGCCAGCCCCCAAAACAGCGCCACCGATCGTTGCATGGCCACCATCGCTCGCTGGGCATCGGACGACGGGTCGGGTGCCGAGCGCAGCAGGTCCTCGGCGCGTTGGGGGTCGCCGAGTCCGACCAGCGCCTCGCCGAGCACCAGCGCGGCGTCGACCTCGGCGTCGTCGACGGCGCGCGTCGCCAACTCGACCGCCAGCCGTTCTTGGTTGTCGTAGAGCGCTCGGCGCGCGGCGAGCACCATGTCGCTCGATACGGCCTCGCCACCCGCCCGGAGCTGCCATGTGGTCGCCCGGACGATGTCGTCGCGTCGCCGCATGGGTGTGGACTCGATCATCGACAGCAGCTGCCCGCAACGGATCGCGGCGCGGGCAGCGCCGAGTTGGCGCACGGCGATCTCGCCGTACAGCGGATGGACCGTGCGCACCTCACGGCGGAGCCCATCTTCCACCACTTCGATGAGCCCGCTCGACTCGGCCGCGGCCAACGCGTCGATCGGCTGTGAGCGCAGGAGAAGGTCGACTCCCAATGGCTCGCCCAGGGCAACGAGCTCGACGATTTCGCGGGCATCGTCGCCGAGATGGGCGAGCCGTTCGGCGACGATCTCGTCGAGGCGGACCACGCGTGGCGACGATTCGAGACACCACATCCCGTTCACGAGTACGAGCGACTGTTCGTCGATCGCGGCGCGGATGAGCTCGCGCACCAACATCGGGGACCCGCGCGTGAGCTCCCAGATCCGACTACGCGTACCTGCGGCGATCGGCGCCTCGAGTACGCGGTCGAGTAACTCATCGACATGGGCGCGATCGAGGTCCGTGAGATCGAACCGCTCGACGTGATCGTCCTTCCACAGTCCGACGATCGCCGAGGCGGCGCGCTCACCGCTGCGCATCGTGCCGATGAGATCGACACGCCCGGACGTAACCAAGCCGTGGAGCAGCGCCGCGCTGTCGTCGTCGAGCAGGTGAAGGTCGTCGACGACAAGGCGCGTTCGCGCCGTGCTGTCGAGCGCCCCGAGCGCCGCCATCGGGGTGGCCAGCGAGGCGGTGGCGGCGATGCGGATCACCGGGCGTGCGCCGGTTGCTGCGTCGTCGAGCGTGTCGGCAAGTTCGCGCGCCAGGCTCGTCTTACCGACCCCGGCGGGTCCGGCGAACACCACCCCGCGCCCTGAGTCGACCAGCTCGCGAGCGCGGGCGCCGAGTTCACCGCGGCCGACGAGCGGCCACGCATCGAGCGCGCGCGTTGCCACGCCGCGTGACTGTAGGCCACCGTCGACACCCTGTGCGCGGGCCGCGTACCGCAGCGATGTCGGCGGAGCTGAGTAGTTGGTACTCATGACCGGTCCCCTGCGCTGTGGGCACCGTGTGTTCCTGCGGTCGCGCACGGCGGTCGCGTCCGGTGAGGAGGAACCCGATGGGATTGTTCAAACAGTTGAAGCAGATGAAAGACGTCGTCGCCGAAACTCCAGACCTAATCGATAACGCACAGGCGATGCAGGAAGCACAGGCCCAGCAAGCGCAGGCGATGCAGGCCCAGGCCGCCGCAGCGTCCGCAGCCGCGTCGCAGGCCGCCGCCCACGGTGCAGCCACGGGCAACGGGTTCGATCCGATCGCTGGGGTCTCGATCGAGTTGTATGCCGACATCTCGAAGGAACTCACTGCGCGAGGCGGCGACCAATCGCTCGCGCCCTCCATCGCCGCCGAGAAGGGCGTTGATCGGGCGTCGTGGGATGCTGCCGTCGCCGGCTGGAACGATCGCATGCGTGCCAACCCCGCGATCGCCAAGCGATTCAACGACCTGTGGCGCGGTGTCGGCTGATGGGCTTCTTCAAGGACGTGAAGAAGCTGCAGCAGCAGGGCAAGGAAATCTCCAAGGGCTACGACCCGGTGGCCCAGATGAAGGCGGCCTCGGCGTCGATGCAACAGATGACCCAACAGACCAACCTCTTGGCGACGGGGATTCCGGCCACCGCGACGGTGAACGAGCTGCGCGACACCGGCATGGAGGTCAATCTGCAGCCGATCATGGAGGTCGACGTCACGGTGTTCCCCACTGACGGGGCGCCGTTTCCAGCAACGGCGCGCACGCAGGGCCACGGGGTGATCGCCGGGCTCGCCCCCGGTACGCAGGTGCAGGTGCGCTACGACCCCGCTGACCCGTCGGTGGTGGCGATCGGGTAACCGACAACTCGAGGGTGGCGGCGACCACTCCACCCGTGCGTGGAGTGTCGATGCGCGCCGAGGGAACCAAACGCGGCCATCATGCGTTTGGAGTACGTGGACACAATGGCCGGCGACGACACCGACGACCACATGTCGGCAGCGGAGATGTCGACCGTCCCGGCCGTGCCGCGGTTCGACGAGTTCTTTGTCGCTGCGCATCGCGACATGGTCAGAGCGCTGGCGCTCGCGCTGGGCGATGCGGAGCTCGGACGCGATGCGGCATCAGAGGGGTTTGTCGCGCGCTCGAACGCTGGAAGCGCGTGAGCCGCTACGACAACCCGTCGGGTTGGGTCTATCGCGTCGGCTTGAACTGGGCCACCTCGCGGCGACGCAAGACCCGGCGCGAAGCGTTCGACCGCGTCCCGGAACGACCAGCACCGTCGGTGGCGCCGGTCGACGACGAACTGGTGCGCTGCCTGCGCGGCCTGTCGGTCGACCATCGATCGGTGATCGTCGGGCGGTACTACCTCGATTGGTCAGAGGCGCAATTGGCTGAGGCGCTCGGCGTCGCACCCGGCACCGTGAAGAGCAGATTGAGCCGCGCCCTCGAGCAGCTCACAACCTTGTTGGAGACGTCATGAACGACGACCGCCTACGTAGTGGCCTAAACGCCGCTGCTGCCGAGATCGATCCGGGTGACAGCGATGCCGTGCAATCGGCGCTGACTCGTCGGGTGCGTCGCCGCCGACTGTTCATGCGCGTCGGAGCGTTTGGCGCCGTCGTCGCCCTCGTCGTTGGCGTCGGCGTGATCGCCGTCTCGGTCACCGGTGAGGACGAGCCAGCGACGCTCGTCGGAATCGATCCGACGACCACGATGGCGCCGTCGACAACGGCAGCCACCGAGGACACGGCTGCCGAAGAGGCCGACGACACCTCTGAGGGCGACGGCCCGGCACCGGCCACCACCTTCGTGCCGACAACGACCACGGCCGCGGCCGCTGGTGGGCCTGCCGCGGCTGAGAGTTCGCCGGTCGAGGGTCCCGATCCGAACACGCTGTATCCCGAGATCGCCGTTCCGTGGCGTGACGGGTTCCTCGTTGCTGGGGCTCGAATGCAGCCGCAGCCGCTACCCGAGAGTCTGCCCGACGAGATCCGCGAGCTCTTTCCGCAGGAGGTGCTCGACCTGTTCCCCGACGGTCTGCCCGACACGCTCGCCGAAGCGCAGCAGATCCTCTCCGAGGCAGGGCTGCTCGACGAGGTCACTGCTGTGCTGTCGGAGAACCCTGCGGCAAACGATGCCGTGTACGCCGAGCCGCTGCCGCCGCGCGAGTACGTGGCGCGGTTCACCACCGATGGCCGGACGTGGGATGAGGTCGACTTTGAACTGCCCGCGGGCATTGAGTGGACGCAAGGCGCACAGAGTGATGGTCAGCGACTCGTCGTGCTCGGCGGAGCCACACGCGGTGTCAATCAACCGAGTTCTACCGTGATCGCCTCGACCACCGACCTCGTCGAGTGGACAGTGCAGGAGGTGCAGTCCGCTTCCACCACACCGGACTTGCCCGACTTCGCGATGCAGTACTCGCAGCCCGAGACGATGACCTTCGCCGGCGATCGCTGGATCGTTCGCTACTCGTACCACCTTGACATCGATCCGTCCCGTGTCCCGGGACTCGACGTCAACTCGGAGCAGGGCTACGGCACGAGCTTCGACGCCGACGGCATCACCATTCAGTTCGCCACACCAGAAGGCGAGAACGGCAGTCGCTCGTTCACCTGGGAGGAGCTGGGGCTGACTCCGGAGCAGGCGGTGGAACTCACGGGCGAGGACGGGATGGGGAGCTCGCGCACCGTCGTCGGCACGTTCGGTGGCGACAGCGAGATGGTGGCCTCGGGGACGCGTCCGGCCTTCGGGCCCTCGATGCAGATCATGGCCACGTCAGAGGGGTTCATCGATTTCACCTCGCCCATGCACTTTTCCGTCGATGGCATCGCGTGGGAAGCTCGCCAGGCCGAGCTCGGTCAGTATCTGATGGCGGCGACGTCGGCAGGCGACGGCGTAGTTGCGTTCTACCTCAACGAGGACAACGCGGTGGTGGCACGACGGTTCGACGCCCGAGGCAACGATCTCGGGGTCGTCGACCTCGACGGACTCCCGGAGCGTTGGCAGCCGATGTACGGAGGGTTCCCGGGGAATGCGGCGGGCCAACGTGCGTTTGTCGCCGATGCCGGGTCGGGCATGGAGGTCGATCCCGAGCCGGTTGTCGTGACCTACGACGGCTTCGCGCTCACCTTTCCGATCGGACCAGACGAGCCCTGGACGCTCATCGACCAGGCGAGCGGAGCGGTCGTTGCGCAGGGACTGTTCGACGAGGAATCACCGGCCTACACGCTCGACTTCGGCTTCAACGGAAGCCAAAGCGTGGTCGACGTGGCGACCGGCGACACGATCCTCGAAATCCCGGGCGACGTGTTCCAAGCGGCGTTCCCGGAAGGGCCGGGGGAGTTCTCGCCCGACCTCTGGCTCGTGGCGAGCGGCGCCGACGGCCAGATCATCGCCGAGGATCTCGCCGACCCAGAAGGCGATGCGTTCTTTGGTGCGTGGGCGATCTCGAACAACGGTCGAGTGCTCGTGTTCACCAGCAACGACTGGATACTGGTCAACCTGCCGTAATCAATCTGTCGCGAGGGTCAGTCGCACTGCCCAAGCTGGCAACGAGCGGCCGACCCGGGCTGCCAGCGCGGCGCGTTGATCGTGTGAAACGTCGGCCGGTACACCCACGAGGCAACGCCATCCCAGCGGTTGTGTGACAGGCCGAACGTGAGAACGTCCTCGTTGTCGGTGGGGATCCAGCTAGCGAAGTAGTGGTTGCATTCCTGGCACTTGATGGCCGGCCAGCGCTCGTCGTAGAACTCATACGGGCCGGCCGGATGCAGCGCTCTCTCGATGACGACGCGCTGGCCCCACCAATCGTCGAGCTTGGTAATCGCCATCCACTGATTTCGGTGCTCAACGAATTGTGTTGGATTGGCGCGGCGGCCCGCCGTCTCGATGATCGGTGTCGCCCGAGCTGGCGACGACTGCCACGTGGCTCCATCCCAGTACGACGGCGGGGATAAGAGCTGACCGCGCGGCACTCGGGCCATCGTCACCTCATCGGCGCACGCCCGGTCGTGGCCCAGCACGAACACGAACGGATCGAATCCGAACTGGCGGTGGCACTGGGCGAAGAGATACGTCCACTCGTCGTCGGACTCGATGGCGAAGCCATACAGGTCGGTGCCGCCGTTGGCCGGCTGTCCATACCATTCGACGTCCCACGTATCGGTGTCGATGGCGGCGACGTAGGTGCCCGACGGAACCGTGTGGGTGAGGTACCTCTCGCCGAGCTCGTTCATCTCGGCCATGAACACGTACACCCGTTGGTCGCTGCCGACCTCGGCGCCGAGTGGCCAGAACCACCGGAACATGGGCGCGGTGTGTTCGGCGAACAGCCATGGCTGTGGGTTGCTCCGACTGCCGCTCATCAGCATGGTGAAGCAGTTACCAACCTGGACCGCGCCGATGTTGTGAACGAGTCGCGATCCGCCGCCGGGTAGCCGAACCTCTGCATCTTGAAACGTCCACAGCGTCGTCGTGTCGTCGATCGGCGTCGCCCGCTGGTAGTCCGCGCCGATCACGCCGCCGGGTTCGATATCAAACAGCCGAGTCAGATCGGGTGCGGTCGCTGTGGGGAGACAGACCTCGCCGGAGAACCAGGTGCGCGACACGGTGCGCATCGAGGAGCGCTGATCGCCGTATATCGGAGGCGGGCGATCGTCGGCTGCGCTCGGGGCGCCGCCGCCGACCAATACGACGACCGCGACGATTCCAAGCACCCACACCGTCGCCGCGCCGCCGAGGGCGCGGATCCCACCAACGACCCGCACCCATTCATTGTGGTAGCTGCGGGCCGCCGATTTCCATCGCGTCGGACAAGCTCGGACCGGTCATGCTGTGCGCATGCCATCGGTCGACTCGATGCTCGCGTTTGCTGCGCTGTCGTTGGCGCTGATCGTGGTGCCTGGACCGAGCGTGATGTTCGTGGTGTCGCGTGCGGTGTCGTCGGGTCGCCGGGCCGCATTCGTCACGGTGCTGGGCAACTCGCTGGGCGAGTACGTGCAAGTGATGCTCGTCGCGGTCGGGCTGGCGACGATCGTCGAGCGTTCGGTTGTGGCGTTTACCGTCGTCAAGCTTGTCGGCGCCGCGTACCTGGTGTGGTTGGGGATCCAGGCGATCCGCCATCGCACCGAGTCAGCACAACTGCTCGACCGTCCGGCTTCGACGCGTAGCGACCGATCACAGTTCGTCGACGGCTTCATCGTTGGCGTGGCCAACCCGAAGTCGATCGTGTTCTTCGCCGCCATCCTGCCGCAGTTCGTCGACGGTGCTGCGCCTGCGGTCGCCCAGATGATGGTGCTCGGCGTGGTGTTCGTGGCGGTGGCGCTGGTGTCCGACTCACTGTGGGCGCTCGCTGCTGGCACGGCGCGCAACTGGTTCGCCCGCTCTCCTCGGCGGCTGGCGCGGCTCGGAGGAACCGGCGGTGTTGTGATGATCGGCCTCGGTGCGCAACTGGCCCTCAGTGGCCGCGCCGACACCACCTAGATCCCGCTGCGTTGAGGGAGTGCGCTCACCGGTGGCCCCTTCGCTCACCGGTGCGGCCGGCGAACGCGCACCGGGTGCGCCCGGTCGAGGACCAGACGCACCCAGCGTGTCGTGTGCTGTGTTGTCGTGTGACGATTTGTGGTGTGACGATTTGGCCCTGATCAGCCGACCGGGGCGGTCGTCTTCTGGTCGGTGTCCATGGTCTGCTCGGTGAGGAATGCCTCCGGAACAGTGTCGGGGATGTCGGTGTCTCGCTTGCCACGCATCGCCCAGACCAGGCCGAACCCGATCAACATGAACGTGAACCCCAGTCCGGCGAGCAGTCCGGCGAGACCAAGTCCCATTTGCAACGTCGAGTGGGTGACGGTGCCCACGCCGAGCTCTCCGACGAGTCCGTGCACCGTGCCGCTCCACGCCGCTTCGCGTGCTGGCCCGTCGAGCGGGTGCATCCGGTCGAATTCCGTCCAATAGCGCCCGTCGACCTCGACCTGGTACGTCCCGGCCTCGAAGATCTCACCCTCGTACTCGACCGTCTCTTCCAAGGTGACGTCGATGGCGTTGTGGCCGACGTGGTAGATGATCGTCGCCATTTGGTACATGTATTCGGTCGCCGTGTTGACGAGTGGATCGTTGGGATCCAGGTCGCCCTCAACGATCGGGTACTGCCAATCGTCGGCGAGCAGGCTGCGGATCGCCTCGGCGTTCTCCGTCGTTCCACGATCGATGAGCTCGCCGCTGTCGTTGTAGGTGAGCGTCACGTTCTGCGCTTCGCTGAAGGCCTGCAGCGAGTCGTACCCGTCTTGAATTCGCATGTAGGCGAACCCGGCTCCGGCCAGGAATCCAAGGCCAACAACCAGCAACGCATACCCAAGAACACGTAGCCGCTTCTTCATCAGGTCTCCTCTCGATTCGCTTGTGATTCCCTTCACAAGCGATGCCTTGATGATGGCGAGGGGTGCGCCGATCGAGGAGGGGCTTAGGTCCTGTCCGCGACGATGTCGGGACCTTGGTCACTCGGTGCAACGTCCGATGTGTCGTTGTGCGCCGGTGGGCCGCCTTCGCCGATGTCGATCTCCGGGGTGATGCGGTCGAGCCAATGCGGGTACCACCACGCCTGTCGCCCGAGCATGTGCAGCACCGCGGGGACCACCATCAACCGGCCGATCAACGCATCGGTCAGCACGCCGACGCCGAGCCCGAAGCCGACCATCTTCACCACGGGAGATGGGTTGCTGACGAACACGAAAAAGACGCTGCCCATGATGACTGCGGCCGACAAGATGACCTTGCCGGTGTTCGCCACGCCGGTGATGATCGACTCGTCGGGATCGTCGTTGACCACGTACTCCTCGCGTACGCGGCTGACGAGGAACACCTCATAGTCGAGCGTGAGTCCGATCAAGATGGCGAACAAGAAGAGGGGGAAGAACGACTCGATCGGCACGGTGTCGTCGAGGCCGAGCACGCTGAGTCCCCATCCCCACTGGAACACCGCGACGACGACGCCGTACGCGACGAAGTACGACAACAACGCGACAAGCATTGCCTTCAGAGGAACGATCAGCGAGCGGAACGCCATCATCAGGGCGATGAAGGCGATGCCGACGCCGACGAGGATGTAGGCGACCAGGCGATCGGAGATGCGCTCGGTGAAGTCGATGAATGTGGCCGTCTCGCCGCCGACGAACACCTGGCCGGGGTCGATGCCGGTGCCCTCGACTGCTGTCGGCAGCACGATCGCGCGCAGCTCGCGAACGAGGTCGGCGGTGGCTTCTTCATCGGGGCCGGTGACTGGCACCACGCGGAACAACACGGCATCGCGGTTGTCGCTGAGCACGGGCGGGGAGGTCGACTCGACGTCGGGGTTGTTGCGGAGCGTTTCGAACAACGACACCACCCCGGCACTGGTCGCCAGAACCTGGTCGTCGCCGGGGAAGCGGGCCACGACGAGAAGGGGCGCGTTTTGGCCGGGTCCGAATCCTTCGTTGAGCAGGTCGTAGGCGCGCTTCTGGGTGACCGAGTCGGGGAGCGCGCCATCATCGATGATGCCGAGGTCGGCCGACCGGTACGGGGCCGCGACCACCAAGAGCACGAGCACGGGGACGATGGCGAACACCACGCGGTAGCGCTGGTTGACGCGGGCCCACGACGCCCAGAAGCCGTGGGTCGTGTCGGTGGGGTGTTCACGACCCCAGGGCAGGCTGGCCCAGGCGATGCGCTCGCCGAACACGCGGAGCATCGCGGGCAGCAGTGTCAACGCACTGATGATCGTGATCAATACGAACATCGACGTGGTGAGCGCGAGCAACGAGATGAATGGAACGCCGACGACGATCAGCGCGAGGGTCGTGGCCATCACGGTGATGCCGGCGAAGATCACTGATGTGCCGGCCGAACTCCACGCCAGCGAGATCGCATTGTCGACGTCGTGGCCCTCGCCGCGTAACTGGCGATAGCGGTTGACGATCAGCAGCGAGTAGTCGACGCCAACACCGAGCGCGAGCATCGTGCCGAGGATCTCGTTGACGCTGCCAATGTTGAACACGTTCTCGAGAAGCCCGAGTAGCGAGAGGGCGATGCTCAATCCGCCGAGGGCCGTGATGATTGGCAACAGGGCGACGAGCGGCGACCCGAAGGCCACGAGCACGATGAGAATGGCGACGGCGATCGAGATCTCATCCGCGTATTGCGAGAGCGTCCCACGAGGCGGATTGTCGGCGTCGATCAGACTGCCTTCGAACTCGACCTGCAGGCCCGCCTCCTGGACCGACTCGACGGCATCCTCGAGTTCATCGAAGGTGTCTTCCGGAAGGTCGGCTGCGCTCTGCGTGAACGTCATCGTCGAGAACGCGATCGTGCCGTCGGCGGAGATGTTCGAGCGCTGGTTGAGCTGTTCGGTCGGGTTCGTTACGTCGGCGGCGTTGGGCACCTCGCGCAGGGAGTCGACGGCGGCGGTGACGAGCTGTTCGTTGGCCGGGTCGGTGATCTGGCCGCCGTCGGTCGTTGCGTACACCACCGTGACGATCGGGTTGGCCAGCGTGGGGTAGCTGTCGGAGAGCACCTCGAGTGCGTCGGCCGATCCGCTGCCCGGCACGCTGAACGAGTTGCGCGACTGATGGGGGACGATCGCCGAGATGATCCCGAGCGTGACCGCGAGCACGACCCAGGCACCGATCACCCAGTAGCGGTGGCGAGCGAGCCAGGCGCCAACTCCCGGCACGGGTTCGGATGAGTTCGAATCCGGGCTCGTCATCGGCGGTCGACGGTAGACGAGTGCGCGCGTACCGGCGGGTCATCGGACCGCGGATCGTCTTGGTTCCGGCAAGCGAACGACCACCGAACGCGGTCGCCGGACGCGCAGCGTGCTCGACCTCTCTGCGTGTTCAACATCGTCACCGCTTGCGGTCGATGTCTTCATAAAGATAAGGTCAAGACGCTATTAAGAAGCGGTGTGTCACATCGGGGTGGCACAGCGCGGGCATTTACACGGTCCCGCAGGGGGATCGGCGGAACGGAGTTCAAGATGACGCACGCGATTGCGCTTACCCGTAGTGGCTCCACCCACGCGGGTTGGGATACCGACTTCGAGCACGTCTCGATCGGTGCACAGGATGCAGGCGGAGGCAAGCGGCCGAAGCGGTTCGCTATTGCTGCGGCTGCGCTCGCTCTCGGAGCGACGGCCTTCGTGGTCGCCGATCCGTTCGAGTCGCGCAGTGGTGCGCCGACGGCGTCGGTGGCCGAGGCCCCGGTGGCCGCAGCCGACCTGGCCCCCGGCTCGATGTACCACGTCGTCGACCAGATCGGTGCCCGAGCACTGTGGGAGCAGGGCATCACCGGCGCCGGCGTGAACGTCGCCGTGATCGACACGGGTGTCAGCCCGGTGGAGTCGCTCGCGGCCGACGGCAAGATTGTGGCCGTCGCCGACCTCAGCGCCGAGGCAGCGTCTCCCGCCACCGCATTCGTCGACGGCAACGGCCACGGCACACACCTCGCTGCGATCATCGCGGGTCGCGAGCCAGGTGCGTCGCCCGCCGATTCCGCCGCCCATCCCGAGACATTCCTCGGTGTCGCCCCCGATAGCGGCATCGTGGCGGTCAAGGTCGCCGACCGCGCTGGCGATACCCGCCAAGCAGACGTCATCGCAGGCATCGACTGGGTGATCGAGAACTCCGCCGATCTCGACATCCAGGTGATCAACCTTGCGTTCGACAGTGGCTCGCCGCTCGACTACACGAGCGACGCGCTCTCCGCAGCGGTGGAGCGGGCGTGGAACGCCGGCATCACCGTCGTTGTTGCCGCTGGCAACAACGGCGAGGACGTGGTCGGCCTGGCGTCGCCCGCCAACAACCCGTTCGTGATCGCCGTTGGTGGGGCACTCACCGGCGACGAACTCGGTGTGGCCGAATGGTCGGCCGTCGGCGACGGTGTGCGCAACCCCGATGTCGTTGCTCCTGGTGTGAGCATCGAGAGCGCACGTGTCGCCGGAAGTGACGCCGACCTCAACCACCCGACCGGTTATGTCGACGACGTGACCTTCAAGGGCACCGGGTCGTCGCAGAGCGCAGCGGTCACCGCCGGGCTCGTGGCGCTGCTGCTGCAGCAGCACCCCGAGTGGACTCCCGATCAGGTGAAGGCCGCAGTGACCCGCTCCGCCACCCCGATCCCTGGCTCTGAGGTGGAGCGCGCCGGTGCCGGCGTGATCGATGCCGTCGCCGCGCTTGCCGCTGACGTGACGGACGCTGCACAAGGCTTTGTCGCAGCTTCGCAGCCTATCGACGTT
>JBCBSO010000049.1:0-12615 GCA_039819205.1 Actinomycetota bacterium | reverse complement strand
TCGAGACGTGAGCCAGCCGAGCCGAACTCGTAGCCATACTCGTCGTAGTCGCGTACGAACCAGCCCGAACCCATGCCCAGAATCAGGCGGCCGTCGCTGAGGTGGTCGACCGTGCGGGCCATGTCGGCCAGCAGCTCGGGGTTGCGGTACGAGTTGCACGTGACGAGGCAGCCGATCTCGATCGACGACGTCTGTTCAGCCCAGGCGGCGAGCATCGTCCACGCCTCGAAGTGCTTGCCGTCGGCGTCGCCATACAGGGGGAAGAAGTGGTCCCAGTTGTAGGCCACGTCGACCCCCATCGACTCGGCGCGCATCACGGCATCACGCAGTGCGCCGTAGTCGGCGTGTTGGGGGTGCAGCTGAACGGCGATCCGGATCGGTCGGGACGGGGTGGTCGTCATAGTCGACACCGTACGAGTTCAACCCGCATTGAGGTCAATGGTTGCCTCGACATCGAGCACCGTGTCGAGGCGGTGGTCGACAGGTATCTCATGCCGCCGCTGCGGATCGATGAGCAGCGACTGCATGCCGATCGCCCGCGGACCGAGATAGTCGGGTTCGAGACTGTCGCCGACGAACCACGACGTCGCCGGGTCGGCGCCAAGCCGGCTGAGTGCAGCGTCGTAGATTGATCGATGCGGCTTGATCCAGCCGTGGTCGACCGACAGCACGACGACGTCGACCACATCGTCGATCCCCATCGACCGCATCACGCTCGGAACGATCGACGTGCTATGCGTGTTCGACACAATGGCGATCGACCATGACGGGCCCAACCGCCCGAGCATCTCGGCGACGCCAGCGATCGGTCGAATGTGTGCGGTCCACTCCGCGCTGAAGTCAGCGGCAAGCGTGTCGATCTGTCGGGTGGTCGCGGCCGGGAGATGTGCATTGGCGAAGCTGGTGAACGCGGTCGCGGCGTCGAACTCGCGCATCGTCCGGAGCGACTCGTCGGCCAACTGCGACCATGCGGTGTCGAGTTGTTCGACGAACTCGTCGTGACCGCCGACGTACCCGAGCGAGCGCGCCGCAGCGTGCGTCGCTGGGGCTCCGACGCGTCTGAGGTCTGGATCGAAGTCGACCAGCGTGCCGAAGAAGTCGAACAGCACAGCTCGCCGCGGTAGCGGCGGTTCGTGGGTCGTCATCTGCTGATCGTTGCAGGTCAGCGGGTGGTGATGAGGCCGGCGGAGCTCTGCTCGACCGCCTCGATGACGTCGCCTCGATTGATGTCGTTGCCGGCAGCGAGGGCCATGGCCAAACACGAACGCAAGCCACCGATGATCGCGGCGCCGGCCAACCGCGGGTCGACTGACACGGCGATCTCGCCGCGGCGCACACCGTGGGCGATGTTGCGGGCCGCCATCTCGATGTGCCGACCCAGACGGCGACCGTCGGCCAACGCGGCCGCCGGCTCGGCGGGTGGTCCGCCGATGATCGCCCGGCCCAGCGGATGGTCGAACACGAAGTCGACCTCGCGGGCAATGCGCGCCCGCTCGAACTCAGTCCAGTGGACATCTGCCGGCGGCGCCGCTGCGAACACCACCGCTTCGTAGTGGTCGTAGAACTCATCGATCAGCGCAGTGACCAGGCCGTCCTTGTTGGCGAAGTAGCGATAGAGCAGGCCGACGCTGACACCGGCTCGCTCGGCAACCGCGGTGACCTCGACCACGCCGTGATCGCGTAGTTCGAGGCCGGCGACCTCGAGCAGACGGTCGCGAGTGCGCCGTCCCTTGGCGGTGAGGTGGTCGCTGGCTGCGGCCGTCATCTGGCCATCATGGCGCGACGCACGTCGTTCACGGCGTGATCACGTGAGCTGGATTTGGTTGCTCGTCGACCGGCGCCTGGCTGTAGTCGCCGAACACCCCGTCGCGGTCGGTGATGACGGCGCGCACCCCCTCCGACTGCGCCCGCTCGATGAACTCGATGGCGTCGGGGGTGTTGCGCATGAGACCGTCGAGGATCGGACCGAGCACTTGTGTGCTCGACACGCCCATGTTCTCGTACGCGTGGTTGACCACCAGCTTCATCGCCGCCAGCTGCGACGATGGGATCGAGGCCAGCTGCATCGCTCGTTCGTGCACGGTCGCCTCCAATTGCTCGAAGGGGACGGACTCGTTGATCAGTCCGCTGTCGGCAGCCTCCACTCCCGACAGCGGCTTGCCGGTGAGCGCGTACTCCTTGGCCTTGGTCAGCCCCAGCCGATAGAGCCACATCCCGCTCAGGTAGGCGCCCCACATCCGTGAGTACGGGGTGCCGATACGTGCGTCGTCGGATGCGATCACGAGATCCCCGCACAACGCCGTGTCGCTCGCTCCGCCGACGCACCAGCCGTGAATCTGCACGATCACCGGCTTGTGGGTGTGCCAGATGGCCATGAACTTCTGTGTTGGTGCCGTGAGTCGGTCGGTGCTCCAGGCAAAGTCCTTGCCCGGATCCCACTTCCCGTCGGTGCTGATCCGTTCGCCCCAGTGGTTGAATCCGCCGCCGAAGTTGTAGCCGCCGCAGAACGCTCGGCCCGCGCCGCGCACGACGATCACCTTCACCGATTCATCAACGGTCGCGAGCCGCACCGCTTCCTCGAACTCATCGGGCATCGGCGGAACGATCGTGTTCAGTTCCTCTGGCCGGTTCAGCGTGATCGTGGCGATCGGAGCGTCGACGTTGTACAGCACGGTCTCGAATTGCATGGTCCCTCCCGGAAGTGAAATGTTTTCATAACTTAGATGAAAGCAGTTCACTTTTCAAGAGCGAGCTGTCAAGATGCGGTGATGAACGATGCGCAACGCTCTGTCGACGATCCCGCTGGGTGGGCCGCCTTAGGCGAGCTGTATCACCGACATCTCACTGGACTATTGCTCGGGATGGTGACCCGCCTCGGCACACCACCTGCGGCCGAGGTGATGTTCCGGTTGTTCCGCAATCAACACCTCGAGGCGTTCCTCCCCGGACTCGAAAAGCTCGGTCTTACCGACGAGCCCGACGCTGTGGCGTGTGCCAAGTACCACGTGTTGTCGAACGCACTCGGTGGTGTGCGTGTGGAGTGGATTCCCGAGTCGGACACCAAGTCCTGGGTGCGGTACCTCCCGCCGCGGTGGGTCTTTGATGGCACGGCGGTCTGTGGGATTCCGACCGAGCTCAACCGCGCGATGTTGCGCGGCTGGCATGGTCACAATGGCGTGTCGCTGGGCAACGATCGGCTGGGATTCGTCGCCACCTCGCTCACTACCGACGGCCAACCGGGACTCTGCGGCTACTACGTCGAAGAACCCGAACCACTGGCACCCGAGGACCGGGTGCGTTTTCGGCCCGGCGAAGAGCCGCCGGGGCCGCCTTCCCCGCTGCCCGCCCCGAGCTGGGATCCGGTACGGCTGGCCAAGGTCGAGCGCAACTACTCGATGAACTACATCCACACGATTCTCCCGGCGATGACCGAGACCCTGGGCCCCGCATATACGCGCAGCGTGGCGACCGTGGTCGGGCATCAGATCGGCATGCAGTATCACCAAGCCATCATGGGCATGCTCATGCCGGACGCGGCAGCGTCGCTCGACGATGCGCCGTTCGCCGAGCGGTTCGCCCGCCTGCTCGCCGGGCACGGACCGGCGAGCGAGCTAGACCGTGACGGAGACACCGCCCGCGTGCGCATTCGCGAGTGGCGCGTGTTCGACGCGGCGTCGGTGCACCCGGTGGTGTTCGAGAGTTGGAATGCGTTGTGGGAAGGCCTGGCGATGATGGAGAACGTGCAGCTCGTTGTGCAACGGCGTCTCGATCGCGGCGACCCCTACTTCGAATGGGAAGTGCGCTGCTGAGTCATCAGCCAGCGCTCGGCGACCAGATCGAGAACGTCGTCGGTCACATCGTTGTGCAGCGTGACGTACTGGTGGATGACCGCTCCGGTGAGCAACGTTGCCTCGAACTCGCAGTCGACCTCGCGGCCGAGCTCACCTCGGTCCTGAGCATCCTGCAAGATCGCACGGGTTGGCGCACCGAGCTGCAACGTGAACCGTCGCTGCCCGTCCGCAAAGGCTGAGTCGTCGGCGGCGTGCGCGGCGAACGCCGCGAACATCGACCTGACCGACCGCCGCACCATCCTCGCTCGCAGCTGTTCGAGTGCAGACCGGACATCGACGTCGAGCCGACCGGTGGTCTCGATCTGATGGTGTGGCACCGTCAACTGGTCGATCGCCGCCAACAACAGGCTCCGTTGATCGGGCCAGTGGCGGTAGATCGTGGTGCGTGCCACGTCGGCCCGTTCCGCAACGGCCGCAACCGTCACCTCGTGCGGGCCCTGCTTCGCCAGGAGCGACGTGGCGGCATCGAGAATCGCCGCACGCACTCGTCGAGTGCGCGGGTTGACGCGGGTGGGAACTGCGCCGTCGGTCATGTCAGCGGCTTGTACCTTTCAGCAACACTGAGTAGTTTAAGCAACACCCTGTAGCGGAAAGACGCATCGAGGAGTGTTTTCATGGCTGATCCGATCATCGCCGACAACCACCCGAAGGCGGTGGACCTCGTTGCCGGCGACGACTACCTGTGGTGCGCGTGCGGGCGATCGCAGAACCAGCCGTTCTGCGACGGGTCGCATGTCGGCAGCGAGTTCACTCCGGTGCCGTTCGTCGCCGACGGCGACGGCGAGGCGTACCTGTGTGCGTGCAAGCGGACGGGCAATCGGCCGTTCTGCGACGGTACGCATGCGCAGTTCGACGACGCCCTCGTCGGCACCGACGGCGGGGGCGCCGCTCCGGTGGTGACGGCAGTACAGGTCGGGGCGAGCGGCGCTCCTGAACCCCGGGCGACCGCCGAAGAGCCGACCGTTGAGTTCGTCCACCGCTTGGCGCGCGAAGGTCTGTCGACCCTTGGACATCACGGTCCGATGACGTCGATGGGCGTGCCGCGCAAGGACTTGCCGCACTGGGACGACCTGCAGATGATGACGGCACAGATGGCCACCAAGCCGTTGCTCGACGATCACCCGGTGGGCACCGAGCTGGTGATCGGGCCCGAGGCGCAGCGCCCGCTGCGGCTCGACATCCCGCTGTTCGTGTCCGACATGAGTTTCGGCGCGCTGTCGGAGGAAGCCAAGGTGTCATTGGCGACCGGCGCTGAACTCGCCGGCACGGGGATCTGTTCGGGCGAGGGCGGCATGCTGCCCGAAGAACAGCAGGCCAACAGTCGGTACCTGTACGAACTGGCGAGCGCGCGATTCGGCTACGACGAAGCGGTGTTGCCGCTCGTGCAGGCCTTCCACTTCAAGGGCGGCCAGGGGGCCAAGACCGGCACCGGCGGACATCTGCCCGGATCAAAGAACATCGGCAAGATCGCCGAGGTGCGCGGCATCCCAGAGGGGCAGCCGGCGATCTCCCCGTCGCGCTTTGCCGATCTCGACACCGCCGATGACTTCCGCCGGTTCGGCGACCGCGTTCGCGAGCTGACCGGCGGCATCCCTGTGGGGATGAAGCTCAGCGCAAACCACGTCGAGGCAGACATCGGGTTCGCCCTCGACGCGGGCGTCGACTACATCATTCTCGATGGGCGCGGCGGCGGTACTGGAGCCGCACCCGAGATCTTTCGCGACCACATCAGCGTTCCGACCATCCCAGCGCTGGCCCGTGCCCGTCGGTGTCTCGACGACCGCGGCGCAAGTGGTCGCGTCACGCTGATCGTGACGGGCGGCCTGCGCGTGCCGATCGACTTCGCCAAAGCGCTGGCCCTCGGCGCCGATGGGATTGCCGTGTCGAACTCGGCGATGCAGGCGATCGGTTGTGTGGGTGCGCGCATGTGCAACTCGAACAACTGCCCCACCGGCGTCGCCACGCAGAAGCCCGAGCTACGCGCCCGCCTCGACGTCGAGGTCGCAAGCCAACGACTGGCCAACTTCTTCGCGGCGTCGGTGGCGTTGATGGGCGTGATGGCCCGGGCGTGTGGGCACGATCACCTCGGCAAGTTCCACAAGGGCGACTTGGCGACGTGGGACGATCGCATGGCCAAGTTGAGCGGGGTGCGGTACTCCGGGTTCGGCGAGCCCTGAGTCGGCCGGTGCAGATGGCCGTCAGCGCTTCTCCATGTCCACTCCCGGGTACCCGTCGGCAGCGAGGTCGTTGATCATCGCGTGGTACCGGGGCGCACCGCCCCAATAGGCCATGTAACGGGCCGTGCCTTCGCCGTGTCCGTCGACGTTGCGGTTGTAGCCCGTGTACCAGCCTTGGCTGCGCCGGATCAGCAAACGATCTTGTCGAGCGACGACCTCATCGACCCACTCCTGCTCGGCGGCTGCGGTTGCCTCGAAGCGAGTGATGCCGCGCTCGCGCACGTAGCTGACGAAGTCGGTGATCCAGTCGACGCCGCCCTCGATGGCTCGGGGGAAGTTGGTCGACCCCGACACGCTCTGCGGACCCGCCACCATCAGCAGATTGGGGAACCCGTGCGCCATGAGGCCGTAGTAGGTGCGTGGGCCGTCGCTCCACGCATCGGCCAACGAACGTCCATCGACGCCAGCGATGTCCATCCGGTCCCACGCGCCGGTGATCGCATCGAATCCCGTCGCCATCACGATCAGATCGAGGGGGTACTCGGCGTCGGTGGTGACGATGCCCCGAGTGCTGACGCGCTCGATCGGTGTGTCGGCCAGGTTCACCAGGTGCACGTTGGGTCGGTTGTACGCCTCGTAGTAGTTGGTCTCCAGCGGTAGGCGTTGCATGGCAAAGCCATGGTCTGTGGGGATCAGCTGCTCGGCGACGTCGGGGTCGTGCACCCGTTGGCGAATCCGGTCGGCGACGTAGTTCGACATCTCCCGGTTGGCGTCCTCGTCGAAGAAGATGTCGGCGAAGTTCGCCGCCATGATGGCGAATCCCGGGGAGGCGTACAGCTCGTCCCAATGGGCGCGGCGCTCCTCGGGCGTCGCTTCGTGGAACCGTCGCGGTTCGTGTTGGTGGACGAACCCTTCGAACGTCGATGCGCACGCATCGAAGATGTCGTCGTAGCGCGCCCGGATGTCGTCCATCTCCTCGGCGGAGATCGCCGAGTTGTTCAGCGGTGTCGCCCAGTTCGGTCGCCGCTGGAACACGTACAACTCGTCCACCGTGTCGGCGATCTCGGCGATCACCTGGATACCGGTTGCCCCGGTACCGATCACTCCGACCCGCCGCCCGGCGAGGGGCACCGGTTCCTGTGGCCAGTAGTAGGTGTGAAACGCGTCGCCCGCGAACTCGTCGAGGCCGGGGTAGTCGGGCACGGTCGGTGTCGACAACACGCCGATGCCGGTGATCAGGAATTGCGCGGTGAACCGCTCGCCGCCGACGAGGGTGAGATGCCACAGGCGTTCGTTCTCGTTCCAGCGCATCGACTCGACCCTGGCGTTGAAGCGCATGTGCCGCCGAAGGTCGAACATGTCGGCGACGAAGTTGAGGTAGCGCAGGTTCTCTGGCTGCGACGAGAACCGCTCTTTCCAGTGCCAGGCGTCGAGGAGCTCCGTGGAGAACGAGTAGCCGTATGAGTAGCTCTCAGAGTCGAAGCGGCAGCCTGGGTAGCGGTTGCGGTACCAGGTGCCACCGAGGTCATCGTCGGCTTCCAACACGATGGCGTCGATGCCGAGGTCGATCAGTCGTTTGATCTGGTAGATCCCTGACACCCCCGCGCCGAGCACGATGATCTCGTGATGCGTCGTAGCGAGCGGGTCGTGCTCGCCGCTGAGGGCGGTCATGACGTCATGATGTCGCTCGCGGGCCGCCGGAGCAGCCTTGGGGCATCTACATCCGGCGGATGTCGGGATTGAACGCACGCGGCGCCCGCCGCGGCGGATTGACCCCTGCGGCGAAGAGCAGGCGCACGATGCGCTGGCGATGACCGCGCCACGGTTCGAGGTGCGCGCACATCACCTCGTCGCCGCCCTCCTCTGGCGGCAGACGTGTGGCATCGCCGGTGAACGCGTAGTTCACCTTGGTCGGCATGCCGTAGTCGCCGAGCATGATCACGTCGGGGTCGCCGTGCGACGCGATCAGTGTCGACGTCGCCGTCCACGCGCCGAAACCGGGCAACGCGGTGAGCCGGGTGTAGGCATCGGCAGTCGACATCGTCGCCGCTTCCTCCAAGCGTGCGCTGCGCTTCGCTGCGAGCAGCAGTGCGTCAGCTCGTCGGCGGTCGACATTCATCTGGTGGAGCTCGCGGTACGTGATCGACTGCAGCGCGTCGGGGTCCGGCGGCATCGACAACTCACACGGCCCTGGCGCCGGCTCGGCGAGGGCCGAGCACATCCGACGCCAACTCTTCACCGCCTCCTGTGTAGTGACGCGTTGCCCGAGCAGTACGAGGGCAAGTTCCTGCCACACGACGCCCACGGCCGTGATCCGGAAGCCGCCGTGTTCCTTCCACCACCGGTCGACCTTGGGGTGCAACGAGGGGTCGAAGCCGTCGAGTGCATCGGTGAGCCCGACCCAGCGCGGCGCGCGCTCGAGCAACCAGTCGCTACCTGGACCCCACGCCTCGGCGTCGACGTCGCCGTTGCGCTGCCATGTCACGCGCATGGTGCCGGCGCCGTCGGGCGTGATGACCGACTTGGCGAACGAGTTTCCCGCCCAGCGGTGGGTCGGGTCGGCTGCGTAGATCCCGATCGGCTGCAACGTGTCGGGCACATTGATGCCGGGCGCCTGCAGCGTGCGGGTGCCCGTCGTCATTCCGCCATCGTCCGACGCGCCGACCCCGTCGGTCCAACCGTGGGCGAGATCATCGGGAGGTGCTCTCGTCGGGGTGCGCCAATCCGGCGGCACGGTTACCGAAGCGCAGCAGCTCCATGCCCGGTCGGACCGCGGTGACGATGGCGTCGACGGCGCGCCCGTTCGTCCAGTCCTCGGGGCTGAGCGCAACGGCGTACTCGATCGAACGCAGCCGAATGTCGGCCGCGGCGGGATGATCGGCGCGTCGTTCGAATCCGCGCGGCATACGCGTCAGCCGATCGTCGCTGAGTTGGTGCCCGGCGTTTTCGAGGGCGGTGCGGATCGCTGACCACTGATCGAACGAGTCGACGATGTGCTCGCGTATGGGTGCCATGAACGCGGCCGGTGGCCGGTGAAACCCGACGCCGACGAAACCGCCTGCGGTATTGATCTCGACGTGGACGCAGCCTTCGCGTGTCGGCTTGGTTCCCGACGACGTCAACAGCGCGCGGACCGATGTGGCGTACGGGACGGCCTTGGCGTAGCGCTGGTCGCGCAGCTGACGGAAGATCGCGGAGCGACCACCTGTCACCGGCCACGGGCCCGACGAAAGCCGTTGCGACGCGGCGCGCAGCGTGTCAGCGAGCGGGTCGACGAGCAGCGAGGTGAACTCATCGGCCCTCGGCGTGAACCACTCCCTGGTGTTGTTGGCCTCGAGTTCGGCGAGAAACTCGAACGCCCGCGGATCCAGCCGCGGCGTCCGATGTCGGTCCGGTGACGTCGGCGTCGTCATCGCAGCGGTGAGGTGGTGGTGCAGCGTCAGCCGCGGTCGGCGATGTCGTATTCGGCCATCACGTACGGATGGTCCGGGTCGTACACGGTGAGCGGTACCGCGTCGTCGACCCGCCCAATCGGACGGACCTCGCTGCCAACGCGTCCGAGCCGCTCGTCGCCCAGGGTCGCGCGAGCGCGTTCGGCGAGTGCCTCGAGCGCGGCGACGACATCTGGGTGTTGGTCGATGACGTCGATCGATTCACCGACGTCGGCGTCGAGGTCGTACAACGCCCGCCGCTCGTCGCCCTTCTTCGAGAAGTGCAGTTTCCAACGGCCCGACCGGACGGCCTCCAGGTCGTTCATCCGATAGTAGAAGAACGCGTCGTGCGGCGACGGTGCGTCGTCGAACCAGAGGGCGCTGATGTCGCGACCGTCGATCACTCGGTCGGTGGGCATCTGCGCCCGGCACAGTGTGGCGAGCGTGGGAAAGAGGTCCATGGCCGTGACGACCTCGTCGGAGGTTCGGCCCGCGGGGATTCGTGCGGGCCAGCGGACGATGCCCGGGACCCGCTGGCCACCTTCCCATGTGGAACCCTTGGCGCCGCGCAGCGGGTCGTTGCTGCCGCCCAACGGCTCGCTCGAACCCCACGGCGGCGGCCGGTTTCCGAGCGACCCGTTGTCGCTGGTGAAGATCACGATCGTGTCGTCGGCGATGCCCTGCGCGTCGAGTTCATCGAGGATCACCGACGTCGCCCAGTCGATCGACTCGACCGCCGCACCGTACGCACCGTTCTGCGAAGCCTCCGCGAAGCGTTGTTGCACGTAGATCGGCAGGTGTACGTACATGTGCGCCAGGTACAAGAAGAACGGCCCATCCGTCGAGCGCATGAACTCGAGCGCATGCGCAACGTAACGCTCGGTGAGCGATGCTTGATCCGGTTGCTGTTCAACGACCTCGCCGTCGACGATCAACGGCAGCGGCGGCATCTCCGGCATGAAGTCGGGTGCACCGGCCTGCCGGCCCATGTCATTGCTGTAGGGCAATCCGAAGTAGTGGTCGAACCCGTGGTTGGTGGGCAAGAAGTCCGGCTGATCGCCGCAGTGCCACTTGCCGATTGCCTGGGTTGCGTAGCCAGCGTTCGACAACACGCGCGCCAGGCTGATCTCGCTCGGTGGGAGACCGATGTCCATACCCGGGAACAACACGGGGATGCCGTGGAACGAACCGAACCCGATCCGCGGCGGGTAGCACCCGGTGAGCAGCGCTGCCCGCGCCGGGGAGCACACCGGCGAGGCGGTGTAGAACGAATCGAATCGGACCCCATCGGCGGCGAGCCGGTCGAGGGTCGGCGTTTGGTTACGGGTCGAGCCGTAACAACCGAGATCGCCGTATCCGAGGTCGTCGCAGTTGATCAACACGACGTTCGGCTGGCGTGGGTCGAGTTGATCGGCGATGGGTGCAGCGTACCCAGGCAGCATTGGGCGAGTTCAGCGTGCGGAAGCGGCGCGTGTCGCGATCCCGGCGACAATGGCGTCGAGTCCGATCTCGAAGAGACGGCGGAGATGCGCACGGTCGGCGCTGCGCTCGTCGAGCGCGGCCACCGCCAGCGACGAACCGTGCACGGCGTCGACGATAACGAAGGCGTACGGCTCGCAGAGCTCGTCGGGCACCCCGCCGCGGGCAATCGCCTCGATGAGTTCGGTTGCCGACGCCAGCCCCCCGGCGCCGACCTCGCGGTCGGACAGTCCGACGAGGATGAGGTCGCGATTGTCGGCCGCGATGTCCCAGTACCGCAGGGCCCAGAGACGAACCCACTCGTCCCACTCCGTTGCCGTGTCCGGTACGTCGACGTTGGCGACAGTGCGTGCAGTGGCGAGCGCGAGTAGCGCCGTCTTGTTCGGCACGTGGTGGTAGATCGCCATTGGATCCACGGCGAGCTCCCGACCGAGCTTGCGCATCGACAGACCGGCAACACCATCGCGCTCGATGATCGTGCAGGCGGCATCGACGATGCGATCGACGTCGAGTGGTTCGCGGGGAGCGGGTGGGGGTGTCATTTCTACGGTGTAGAGTATCGAGCTCTACACCGTAGAACTACTGAGGAGCGACCATGCACGAACGAGCCGACGACATCGACGACCTGCAACGCGTGATCGATGCCAGCTACGACGCTGCTGGATCCCACCTGGCCGACATCTCGAGCCCCGAGCGGCGCCTCGACGCCCAGCAGTTGGCCAGCCAGCTCACGGGAATGCGCCTACTCACGTTGGCCACGTCGACACGCGACGGCCGACCGATCAACGGACCGGTCGACGGCATCTTCTACCGCGGCCGATTCCACTTCGGATCGTCGCCCAGCTCGCTTCGCTATCGCCACATCTCGGAACGTCCGGCGGTCAGCGCAACGCATCTGCCTGGTGAGTCGTTCGCCGTCACGGTCCATGGCGAGGCCGAGTTCATCGACACCGCCGCTCCCGAACACGCCGAGTTTCGTCAGACCCTGCTCGATATCTACGTCCCCAGGTTTGGGCAGGAGTGGGCCGCGATGCTCGACGATGGTGGTGCCTGGTACGCCCGCATCAATCCCCGCCGCGTGTTCACGTTCTGGATGCCCGAAGTCGACGATTGAACCGGCGGCTCGCGAGGTAGCTCGCTCTTACGTCCCTCTTAGGTTCGCTCTAGAGACTATGAACTAGAAACTATATTCCATGTGAGCTCACGAGCTCGAAGGGACGAGATGATGAGGACCCCGCTGATGGTCGCAGCAACGGGAGCGGTTGCCGTAGTGATGCTCGCCAGCTGTAGCACGAGCGACGACGGCGACGGTGCGCAATCGTCATCGCCGCCGACGACCGACGTCACGACCACCACCACGACTGCAACCAACACCACCGCGACGACCACCACCACTGCCGCCACCGCTACTACCGCCACTACCACCACGATGCTGGAGGCACCGGCGTGCGACGCCGAACCGGTCGTGCTCACCACCGAGAGCGGCACTGAGTTCGTTCGAACGCCCGACGCGTGCTTCGACGATCTGCCCGACTGGCCCTATGCGCCGGAGTACGTCGAGATCGACGGGCTCCGTCAGGCCTACGTCGATGAAGGCCCCGCCGACGGCGACGTCGTGCTGCTGTTGCACGGTCAGCCGTCGTGGTCGTACCTGTATCGCGACATGATCCCCGTGTT
>JBCBSO010000048.1:0-12631 GCA_039819205.1 Actinomycetota bacterium | reverse complement strand
GTAGAGGGCCTGGAGTTCGATCGCGGTGCGCTGCTGCTGTGCTTGCAGCACGGTCTTGCGTCGGACCAATTCGGCATGCAACGCAAAGAAGCGACGTTCTGCTGCGGCATTGCGGATCACCGACAGACCCTCGAGCATCCCGGAGATGTGGGCGTTGTTGGCCCGGAACTGGGTGACGATGTCGCTCGTTTCGGCAGTCAGTCGGCGGGCATACCAAGCGGTGGCCAGCGCAGTGAGGCCAATCACCGCGGTGCCGACCAGCCCGAGGGCGAGGTCGTAGTTGAACATCAAGGCCAGCTGGACCAGCGAGAACACCGCCGAGAGGGCGATCGCCACGTTGGCCGTCGACACCGTCTTGCGAATCGCATCTGCACCGAGAACTCGCCCGGCGAGCTCGCCAGAGGAGTAGTCGCGAAAGAACGATGCCGGCAACGAGAGCACGCGCGCCCACACCGCTGGCTGCAGGCGCTGCTCGGCACGCAACGTGAGCCGGGTGACGGCGAACCCCTGAACGACGGTGAATCCCCACACCACGATCGCTGCGGCGACGAGGCCCGCGCCGGCGACGAGCACCAGTCGTCGTTCCTGTTGTGGCACGAGTGTTCCGAACACGTGGCTCGTGACGATCGGTGTGAGCAGGCCGACAAGCCCGACGCCGAGGGCCATCAACGCAGCGGTAACGAGTTCTCGCCGCGAACGCTGGAAGGTGAACCGGGCGACCGCTCCCAGACCGAGCTCGCCCACCGGTTGCAGTGGCGCAAAGAACTCGTACGCCTCTGGAGCCAGCGGTTGGTCGACGAGCGGCTCGGCGGTCTCGGTGACGGGGTCCCAGATCTGCGCTGGAGTGCGGCCCTGGCGGGGCACCAGCACCACTGGCTCGGGCGCGTCACCGTCGACGGACGACAACCGAATACCGAGGAGCGCTGCAACCGAGCGATCACGCCAGTCGCCGGTGAGGTGGACAACGCGCAGGTTCAGGCTCATCGACCGGGCCACGGCGGGGAGGTCGTCGAGACCGGGCGGCGACGCAGTGTCGCGGATCGGAACGTCGAACCCCTCGTGGCGACCGATCTCGCGCAGCGCCCGGAGCAGGGGCGGCGAGTCGACCGACGGCAGATCCGGGTCGAGGTCGTGCACTTCGCCCACCCGGCGCAACCGCTCGAGCGACTGCGTCAGAACGCGGTCGTCGGCGGCGCGCGACGCCGACACGTGATCGTCACTCACCGACATCACCTCCCGCGCCAACCAACGACGAGTACAGACCCCCGGTGGCGAGCAGTGCATCGTGGCTCCCCTGCTCCGCGATCTTTCCGTGGTCGAGCACGATGATCTCGTCAGCGTCACGGATGGTGCTCAGTCGGTGAGCCACGATGAACGTGGTGATGCCGCGACGCCGAATCGCCAAGTCGAGGTCACGTTCGGTCGTCGGGTCGAGCGCGCTCGTCGCTTCATCGAGCACGAGGATCGTCGGTTCGCGGGCGAGCGCTCGAGCGATCTCGAGCCGCTGCCGTTCGCCGCCCGACCAGTTCCGTCCTGCTTCGTCGACCACGGCGTCGTAGCCGTCGGGACGCGACATGATCTCGTCGTGAATCTGCGCGTCGCGGGCAGCCGCGATCACCGCACGCTCCGGAATCGACTCGTTCCACAACGTGAGGTTCTCGCGAATCGTTCCTTCGAACAGCACGCCGCGCTGCTCGACCAGCGCGAACGACCTGGCGAACTCGGCCCGTGGCAGCGCGGAACGGTCGACGCCGTCGTAGCGGATGGTGCCCGACCAGGGCGTCAGGAGCCCACCGAGAAGCGCAACGATCGTGGACTTGCCCGCGCCCGAGGGCCCGACGAGCGCGACCCGCGTGCCCGGGGCGAGGCGCAGGCTCAATGCGTCGATCAGAGGCGGGTCGAGCGTGGCGTAACCGAAGCTGACATCGTCCATCTCGATGTCGCCGGTGAGCCGTCGCCCGTCATCCCCGGCGGCATCGTCGATGGTCGCCGGATCGACCGGCTCGTCGAGCGCGTCGTCGATGCGCTGTAGCTGCGTGGCGACGTCTTGCAGCGTCCCCGCGGTATTGACCAACCGCGTGATCGGCGTGGCAAATCCGATGGCCAAGCTCTGGAAGGCGATCAGACCGCCGATGCTCAAGTCGCCCTCGATCACCTGCCATCCACCCAGGGCGATCACCGCCGCCATCGACAGCGACGCGATCATCGTGGGGACGGCGCCGAGGATGACGGTCGGCGTCGCCAGCCGATTCTGGACGTTCACCAGCGCCGCCTGCTGTCCGGCCCAGCGGCTGAAGTAGTCGGCCTCGCCACTGGTGGCCTTCAACGTCTCGATCATCCGCAGGCCGCCGTAGGTCGTGGACCACACCTTGGCCTGGTCCTGATAGAGGGCCCGGTTGGCGGTCGCCCGTCGGCGGAGGATCGCCCGCAGCACGATGAAGTTGACGGCACTTAACGCGAACACCGCGAGCGACAGCTGCCAGCTGTAAATCAGCATCACGACGCCGTACAGCGTTGCCGTCATCACGCTGAGCCCGATCGTGGCGAGCTGACCGGAGACGAGCTGAGCGACCGTCGTGGTGGCATCCATACGCAGGGCGACGTCGGACACGCTGCGAACACCGAGAAACGACAGCGGGAGGCGCAAGATGTGCCACAGCAGACGCGACGCACCGGTGACGGCGAGCGCGTTCTGGACGCGCAGCAACTGTCGTTGCTCGATCACCGTGGCGATGACGCGGAACGCCGCAGCCATCGCGATCCCGGCAGCGAGGTACCACGCCGTCGATCGCGTGCCATCGACGAGTACGTCGTCGACGAACGCGCCGGTCAGGGCAGGTGTCAGCAAGCCCGGGACGGCCGCCAACAACCCGGCGATCACGGCGACGACGAGTCCGGAGCGCACGCGGTGAGTGCGGGCGATCACCCCCTCCATCAGCCGCGGGCGGTGACCACCCGGCTCGAAATCCGGCGTGGTGGCAAAGGTCAGCACGATGCCGGTGTACGAACGTGCGAAGTCCTCCGGTCCCACGTGCACGCGGCCGACCGCTGGGTCGTTGAGGATGGCGTCGCCGTTGTGAAAGCCCTCGAAGACGACGAAGTGGTTGAAGTTCCACCACAGGATCGCCGGTACATCAACGGTCGCCAGCTCTTCAGCGCTGGCCCGCAGGGGATGAACCTCCAGACCATAGGACCGCGCCGCCTTGGCGATGTGCGGCGCCTTCGATCCGTTTCGCGACACCCCACACGCGCGGCGGAGCTCGGTGAGCGGCAGCCACTTCCCGTAGTAGCCAAGCACCATCGCCAGCGACGCGGCACCACACTCCACGGCCTCCATCTGCAGCACGGTTGGTGTCCGAACGGTGTGCGTCGACACGTCCGAGTTCGTCGCCACGTGATCGCGGGGGTGGCGGAGCCGCTGTGCGACGGCGCGCGAGCGACCGGCGACGACCTCCTCGAGCTCTTCGAGACGTTGCACCATCAGTCGAGCAATTTGTCGATCGGCGCCTCGCGCGACGTGATCGCCGACAGCTCGGCAAGCGTTCCCTCGGCGATCGGGAACGGCGGCGCAGTCCCTGTCCACTCCGGAGGGTCGCCGAACTCGACCACGATCAAGTACGGGGCGCCCGAGACCCGCTCGGACAACTGTGTCGCCAACGCATCGTTGCGCACCTGGGCTGCGATGTCGTCAGTGGATGCAGGGACCTGTGCGATGAACGCCACCTGGCCTTCCAGGGTTCCGTACGTCCCGGCGTCGGCCGTGACCGGCGAGACGGTGACCGTCTCTACGCCGTCGAAGGCCAGTGCCTCGGCGGCGTTCACGTAGCTCACCGCCGTCAGCGCGCCGTCGGCTTGTTCGTCGACGATCGTTGCCACCCGGGTGCCCGCAGCGACCTCGTCGCCGACGTTCACGGCCATCGCCTGTACGACGCCATCGGTAGCGCTCGTGACCGAGCGAGTGTCACCGTCGCTGTCCAGCAGCGTGACGATGTCTTGGCCCATCTCGACGCGTTCGCCGGCACGCACGATGACCTCACTGATGCTCCCTGCGGTCGGCGCAACGGCATTAACGATCGCCCCGTCCCGGGCCATCACCGCCCCCACACTCGTACGTTCGGGAATCGTGCCGAACAAACCCCACACGAGCAGCGCGCCGACCGCGAGCACTCCGACCGCAATGGCGATCCAGCTGCGGCTGTCGGTGACGAGCACCACCGAGTCGAGGTTGTCCGGTGACACACGGGTGGGCGACGTTGCCGGACCGGCCTCCGGAGGACTCATCTCGTCGGACAGTAGTGGACCCGACCGAGCACCAAGCGGTGGCGAGGAGTGCCGGCGCCGTGCAGGTCGGGGGCTCGCTCAGCCCTCCGAAAACACAGTGTCCCAGTCGTCGCGCATGCTCACGACGACCCAACCTTCCGTCGACGCGGTCTCGAGGATCGACTCGTCGGTCTCGAATGTCCCCGCCGCGCTGGCGTAGGAGTACTCGCGATCTGCGTCGTCGTGGTCGACCACGAGCGATAACGACGGACCGCGGTGGCCGGCGGCGTAACGCAGCATGTCCGCATCACCGGGAGAGTTCCCAGCGGCGACGCACGGGCGCCGACCCAACGCTCGTTGGATGTTCGCTGGCTTGTCGCTCCCCTCGTTGGCGCGGGCGCCCGCCACGATGCCAGCGCGCACGAGGTGCACGGTGTTGTCGCGGCGGACGAGGTCGTAGTCGATCTCCGACCCGACGACTCCTTCGGGTTGCACGCCATAGAAATCGGACGAGACCACCCGCATGAACTCGCTTCCGCCGGCGCTGACCAGGTACACGTCGAATCCCTCGAGTCGCAGTGCCTCGATCAGCTCGAGCATCGGCTGGTACCTCAGCTGACGCATCGGCACCGCCCGATCGGGATGCCGGTACACATCGGCGAACGTCGCCACGCGAAGCGCATGCTCCTCAGGCGTCAGTCCGGTGTGAAGATCGATCAACGCCATCGCGGCGCGTGGCAGGCCGATCTCGGCGAGCGCAACGAGGTCGCGATCGAGGAGCGCTCGGTACTCTGCCCGATCCCCCACGGCAGGGTCGGCAGCGACTGCCTGGCGAAGCTCAGACATCAAGAAGTCGGCCTGGATGTAGTTGGGCTTTTCGCACCAGAGCGTGCCGTCGTTGTCGAACACGGCGACGCGCTCTTCGGGCGGAATCGTGTGCACTTTGGCGAGAAAGTCGACAATCTGTGTTCTCGTGGAGCCCTCGCGCCACGACGGCAACAGCTGATCTCGCACGGTGCTGGTTCCTTTCGTCGGCGAGCCGGTGTCGGCGATTGTCGCAGACGTCCCCAGCGCGCGGGCATGACCCGCGTGGGATGTGAGGGTTCCTCACGTCGCACCACGACGACACGTCGAGACGCCGGTGTGGGGCGGGTGGGGATCGAACCCACGACCGACGGATTATGAGTCCGCTGCTCTAACCACCTGAGCTACCGCCCCAGCAGGTCCTCCTCCGCGTCGGGCGGGGTGGTGCTGCGAGGCGCGAGGCTATCTCGCGTGCCCGCCGTGTCTCACGGGCGCGAGGTCAGGTGGGCTCAGCGCCACCGGCGACGCAGATGGGCGCAGCTCCGGCTCACCGCCGGCGACGCTGTTCGGCCGGGTCGCGCCGGGGCCGGGCCCCGCCGGCGACCCGGCATCGGTCAGGATCCGACGATGCCGCCGTTCTTGCGGGTAATCACAATCGTCGAGTCGCGCGGCACCGGACCGTCGGGTTGCGCCGGGGTGATGAACTCGCCGTTTTCCGTCGCCGGGAAGTTCGTCGCCGCCGGTGAGCCGTCGCCCGGATGTTGTGTGTTGATGAACATCGTCCGGCGATTCGGCGTCACCGTCAGGCCGGTGATCTCGTCGTCCTTGACCCCGGCGAAGAGGCGACGGAACTCCTCACGCCTGATGTCGGAGACGACGAGTTGGTTATTCCCGAACGGCTGCCCACCGTCGGTCTCGATGAACAGACGCCCGTCGGGGTCGGCCCACAGACCGTCCGGATCGGTGAACGTGCCCTCCGGATCGCCCCCATTCTCGGGTCGGGTGTCTTGGGCCAACACGTAGATGTCCCAGCGAAACCGCCGACCCGTGTACTGCCGAGTGTCGCGCCAGCGGATGATGTGTCCATCGGGGTTGGGGGCCAATGGATTCGCCGCGTTCGGCTCGGTGCGCTGCGAGTTGTTGGTCAGCGCGCAGTAGACGGTGCGGCGCTGGCCAGCGGTGATCCACTCTGGGCGGTCCATCGGCGTCGCCCCGACAGCGTCAGCTGCCAGCCGCGTGTACACGAGGATCTCGTCCATCGACCAGCCGGCGAGCGCCGGGTTGTCTGGCGACAGCTCGAGCCACTTACCGGTGTAATCATCGTCGAAACGGGCGACGTACAACGTCCCCTCGTCGAACGGATGGATCCCCCGGGCGAACATCGAGCGCCAGTTGCGCGCCGAGACGAACTTGTAGATGTAGTCGAACCGCTGATCGTCGCCCATGTAGACAACGACACGTCCACCACGACCGACGACCACCTCGGCATTCTCATGCTTGAAGCGTCCCAGCGCCGTGCGCTTGCGCGGCTTGGCGTGCGGGCGGTCGGGATCGACCTCCACGATCCAACCGAAACGGTTCTCTTCGTTGGCGTACTGCGGGTTGCTCAGGTCCCACCGGTCGTCGAACAGGTACCACCCGTAGTCGAACCCCGTCTCGCTGAAGCCGTAGCGCTCCTGCTCGGCGGTCGGCGTCCACTGCTCGGGGTTCCTCGCTCCGAAGTAGCCGTTGAAGTTCTCCTCGCACGTGAGGTACGTACCCCATGGCGTCTTGCCGTTGGCACAGTTGTTCACCGTGCCGGCAGGTTCATTGCCCGCTGCCGTCTCGAGCAGCGCGCTCCTGGCGGCAGGGCCAGTGAAGTCCATCGGTGTGTTCGGGGTGATGCGGCGGTTGCGGGCGCCGTCGACGACGTGGGTCCATCCCGAGTTGGTCTTGTGCAGTTCAACGACAGACACGCCGTGCACGTCTTGGGAGTACCGCACCTCAGCCAGGCTCGTCGGCTGCGGACCGTCGTCTTGCTGATTGACCGGTGTCTCCCGCTGGAAGATGTGGAAGTTCGTCCCGAATTCGTGGTTGATACACAGCACGCCCTGCGTGTTCGGCCGGCGCCTGTCAGGAAAGAACCACATGCCGTCGTGGCCGAGCCCGATCTGTCGGTCTTGGTACGGCGCATTGGCGGCGACGTCGGTCGGGTCGAGTTCAGGCACGCCGGAGAACAGCGGCGTTCCCCACGGAATCAACACCTGGAACTCGTAGTCGTCGGAAATCGCGGGAACCGCGAGCTCCTCATCGTTCGGGATGGGCTCGAACCCGACCAGCTCGCTGCGCTGGCCGTTGCCGAAGCCAAGCCGGCGCGCCTGCTCGGGCGTGTTGCGGGCACCGACCACACCCGGTTCGATGAACGCGGTGGTCGCAGCGACGGCCAGGCTGCCGACGATCACCGTGCGGCGGGAGATGGCAACGTCGAGGACGTCGTGAAATGGGCGGTTGTCGGACGGGTTCGAAGAAACGTCTTCGGAGTCGGCCATGGGCGCTCTCCTGTCTTGGCGGAATCGGCCGATTCCACGACCGACGCTGTGACAGTAAGAAGCCCGGATGGACGAGCGGGAACATCAAGGTGACATCACGGCGCGCGCGACCTGAACACCATGTGAACATGGGCCACCACTCAGAGCGGTCGAGGCTGCCGCGGTCCCGTCGGCGTCCGATTGAGATCGATGCGCCGCGACACACGTCGCCGAGCGGGGTCACTCACCGACCGGGCGACCGAGCCCGTTCGGCGAGGTTGGCTCCGGGGGTGGGGCTCGAACCCACGACAAACGGATTAACAGTCCGTCGCTCTGCCAGCTGAGCTACCCCGGACTGGCGAACCGAGACCCTATCGCCAGCTCACTCGGCATCACACGCTGCGTCCCCATCGAAACTGGCGGTCCCGCGAAGCGCGGCGCTACTCGACTTCGAGGAACTCGCGCAGTCGTTGCGATCGCTGGGGATGACGCAGCTTGGCCAACGTTTTGGCCTCGATCTGACGGATCCGCTCGCGGGTCACGCCGAATTCCTTGCCGACCTCTTCGAGGGTCTTGGCCTGTCCCCCGTCGAGACCGAAGCGCAGCCGTACGATCTCCTGCTCGCGTTCGGAGAGCTCGCCAAGCACCTCGCCAACGGCGTCGGACAACATCGTTTTGGTCGCCGCGTCGGCCGGACTGTCGACCGAGTCGTCCTCGATGAAGTCGCCGAGGTTCGACTCGTCCTCCTCGCCGACTGGCGAATCGAGGGACAACGGATCTTGGGAGTACCGCAGCAGCTCGCGCACCCGATCGGGCTCCAGCTGTACGCGGGCGGCGAGTTCGTCGACCGTCGGCTCACGTTCGAGCTCTTGATGCATCTGCCGCTTGGCTCGGGTGACGCGGTTCATGTGCTCCACCATGTGCACCGGAATGCGGATTGTCCGCGCCTGGTCGGCGATCGCTCGGGTGATCGCCTGGCGAATCCACCACGTGGCATACGTGGAGAACTTGAAACCCTTCGTGTAGTCGAACTTGTCGACCGCCCGCATGAGTCCGAGGTTGCCTTCCTGGATCAGGTCCAGCAGCTGCATTCCGCGGCCGGAGTATCGCTTGGCGATGCTCACCACGAGTCGGAGGTTGGCCTGGGTGAGCTCGCTCTTGGCGCGCTCGCCGCGGTTGATCGCTCGTGTCAACATGCGCGACTCGACGGCATCGAGCTCCTCGCCGCGTTCGGCCGCCTCGTCGATCCGCTCGGCAGCCATCGTGCCTTCTTCGATCAGCTGCGCCAGCCGGCGTTCGTCGTCGACGGTGAGCAGATCGACTTGGCCGATCTCGCGCAGATACATGCGCACAGCGTCGGACGTGCCGCCTTCCGCCTTCGGCGACGATCGGCGAGTGCGGCGCGTACGGCGACGACTGAGCAACCGCTCGACGTCGGCGTCGTCGAGGCGAGCGCTGTCGATGATCAACTCGCGACGGACCGCCGCCTCGTCGGGCTGATCCTCTTGCTCCTGCGCGTCGACAGCATCGTCGATTGTGATGCCTTGGGCCCCGAGTACCTCCGATACCTGGTTGAGCACATCGCCCGACAACTCGATGTGTCGCAACACATGCGCAACGTCTTCGGCGTGCACCTCGCCGGAGTCGCGACCGCCGTCGATGAGGTCGTTCCATTCCCCCGCGTCGACGCCGGGAAACGGAACCGCCACGGCGCTGGTCACCAGCGCGGCAGGCGCGGGGCCACCGGTCGACGGGTCCCCCGCCGACTCAGACGACTCCACCGGTGCGCTCTTCGGTCCGACGATGCAGCCAACCTAGCAACGACTCGGCTGCAGCGAGGGCGTCGGTTGCATCGTCCCCGGTCAGGCGGTGCAGATCCAGTCGCGCCTCTCGATCCTCGGCCATCGACGCTTCGTCGACGACTTGCGTCCGCTGCTGGAGCTCGCGCCGCGCCGCCGCAGCGATCAACTGGCGCGCCTCGATATCGGCGTCGAGATCGAGGTCGGCCACGGCCGCCCGCTCGAGCACCTCTCGGGCGTCGGGCGGGGCGCCGTCGAGTGCTCCGTCGAGGTCACCCTCAGCGTCGGCGAGGGCGACGAACGCCATCCGATGCGCATCGTCGTCAAATAACGCTTCGACAAGCCACGGGGCGATCGAGTCCCACGCCTGCACCAACAACACGAGTGCTGCGAACTCGGCGTTCTCCATCGGCCCGCGGGCTGCCTTTGGCGTGACATTGATCGCCGGACGCCGAACACCTCGCTCGGCCAGCTTGACGAGGTCGGCCACGGGAAGACCGACGCGGTTGGCGACCTCGCCGGCATACAGCTTGCGCACGTTGGCGTTGGGGTGCTCGTTGACCACCGCCATCGCTTCCTCCGCCACCCTGGCGCGCTGTTCCGGCGAGTCGAGCGACCGCGCCCCGAGCGTCCGCTGGACGCGGAACCCGAGGAACGGCTCGGGTTCCTCCACCGCGTGCTGCAAGGCCGCCGGATTCTGATCGGCGAGGTCACCAGGGTCCTTGCCAGCTGGCAGGCGGGCGACGAACACCTCCACTTGGTGACTCTGCTCCCACTCGTAGAACCGCTCGGCTGCTCCTTGCCCGGCGGCGTCGGCATCAAAGGCCAACACCACTTTCGATGCGTAGCGCTTCAGTAGGCGCACGTGTTCTTCGGTCAGCGCGGTGCCACACGTCGCCACTGCGCGGGCAACACCGGCGCGGTGGAAGCCGATCACGTCGGTGTAGCCCTCGCACACCACGACCTGGTCGTGCTTGGCGATGTCGGCCTTGGCCCAATTGAGTCCGTACAGCGTCTTCGACTTCGTGTAGATCGGCGTCTCGCTCGAGTTCTTGTACTTCGCCGGATCTTCCGAACCCGGCAGGACCCGCCCACCGAACGCCACCGCTTCGCCCGAGTCGGTGAAGATCGGGAACATCACGCGGGCGCGAAACGAGTCCTGCATCTTGTTTCGCCGGTTGCGGAACGCAAGCCCGAGGTCTTGCAGCAGGTCGGCCGACACCCCCAAGTCGCGCGACAGCACATCCCAATCATCCGGCGCCCAGCCCAACTTGAATTGGCGCGCCACGTCGCCAGCGAGGCCACGTTTCCGCAGATAGTCACGTGCAGGGCGCGCGGCGGGATCGTTGAGCAGCCGTTGGTGGTACCACTCGACCGCATCGTCCATGGTCTCGACGAGCCGCTTACGCCGCGCCCGCTCTTTGGACTGACCGGCGGTGGTGTAGCGCAGCTGGATCCCGGCCTTGCCGGCGAGGTGCTCGACGGCGCTCGGAAAGTCGACGTGCTCGATCTCCTGGATGAAGGTGAACACGTCGCCGGCCGCCTGGCACCCGAAGCACTTGTACCGCCCCGTCTCCTCGCGCACGTTGAACGACGGGGTCTTCTCGGCATGGAACGGGCACAAGCCCACCCAGTTCCGACCGACACGCCGCAGCGTCACGTACTCCTGGACGGTGTCGACGATCGACACCGTGGAGCGCACCCGGTCGATGTCGTCGTCGACGATCCCCATGCCGCACCAATCGTACGGTCAGTTGTGACAGAAGGGGTCAGACCCCTGCTGTCACAACTCGGCCACGAGCGTGGGCAGCGCTCAGCCCTTGGCGATGACGGCCTGGGCGGCGGAGAGTCGAGCGATCGGCACGCGGAACGGCGAGCAGCTCACGTAGTCGAGGCCGACGTCGTAGAACAGCGAGATCGACTCGGGGTCGCCGCCGTGTTCGCCACAGACGCCCAGCTTCAGGTCGGCTTTGGCGCCGCGTCCGCGCTTGGCGCCGATGCGCACGAGGTCACCGACGCCGTCGGGGTCGATGGTGTCGAACGGGTTGCGCTTGAGCAGCCCCTGTTCGAGGTAGGCCGGCATCATGCGGCTCTCGACGTCGTCGCGGCTGAACCCGAAGGTGAGCTGCGTGAGGTCGTTCGTGCCGAAGCTGAAGAAGTCGGACACCTCGGCGATCTCGTCGGCGCATATCGCCGCGCGCGGGGTCTCGACCATCGTGCCGATCGTGATCTTCGGCTTGCGACGGACACCCTTCAGCGCTTCGTCGATCTCGGCCTGCACCCAACTGCGGGCCAGCGCCATCTCTTCACGGGTGACGGTGAGCGGAATCATCACCTCGACAATCGGCTTCTTGCCTTGCTCGCGCAGCGTCGCCGCCGCCGCCAACAACGCACGAACCTGCATCGCGTACAGACCCGGCTTGATCACCCCGAGGCGCACGCCGCGGGTACCGATCATCGGGTTGTGCTCGGCCCAGGCTTCGGCCGCTTCGAGCAGCTCGACGTCGTGCGCCGACAACCCTCCGGATGCCTCCTTGACCTTCAACTCTTCGACCGACGGCAGGAACTCGTGCAGCGGCGGATCGAGCAGCCGGACCGTGACCGGCAACCCGTCCATCGCGTCGAGGATCTCCAAGAAGTCGGCTTCCTGTGCAGCACGCAGTTTCTCAAGCGCCGCCTCTTCGCGCGCCGGGTCGTTGGCCAGGATCATCTCGCGCACGATCGGCAGGCGGTCAGGCGCCAAGAACATGTGCTCCGTGCGACACAGCCCGATTCCCTCGGCGCCGAGACCGCGTGCGTTGGCGGCGTCTTCACCGGTGTCGGCATTGGCCCGTACCGCCAACTTGCCCTTGCGGATCGCATCGGCCCACTTGAGGACGGTGTAGAACTCGTCGGGCGGCTCAGCCGAGGCGAGTTCCATCGCTCCGACGATGACCTCGCCGGACGTGCCGTCGATCGAGATCACGGAGCCGGCCTTGACCGTGGTGTCGCCGACGCTGAACGAGTCACCGTCGATGCGTACGGCGTCGGCGCCGACGATGGCCGGTGTTCCCCACCCGCGAGCGACCACGGCGGCATGGCTGACGAGCCCACCGCGGGCGGTGAGGATGCCCTTCGACGCCATCATTCCGTGGACATCGTCGGGGCTCGTCTCGTTGCGCACGAGGATCACGTCCTCGCCGCGCTCGGCGGCCTCCTCAGCGTCGTCGGCGGTGAAGTACACCGCGCCAACCGCCGCACCCGGCGAAGCAGCAAGACCCT
>JBCBSO010000047.1:0-12693 GCA_039819205.1 Actinomycetota bacterium | reverse complement strand
CGCCGCCTGGACCGCCGCTGCCGGGGCCTTGACCGCCGCCACCACCCCCGCCGCCGGCGCCGTCCAGGTCGACGACGCCCGTGTAGCACCCGAGCACGTAGGGGACGGTGTCGGTGGTGTAGTAGGCGTAGTTGCCGTTCGCGTCGAACCGGCCATTGCATTCGTCGAGATCGCCGAGGCCCTCCACGTAGGAGTGGGCGGCCCACGTGTCTGTCGCAAACAGCGATGGGTCGGTCAGCTCCCACGACGAGGTGTACTGGTCGTTGCCCGTGTAGATCGGGTAGCCGTCCAGGGCGTAGCCAAGTAGCTGCGGCGCGGCCGCGGCTTGTTCGGGCGTGAAGAGGCAGTCGGTGGTCGCGCTCGTACCGAAGAGGTGGATATGGAATCCGGTGGGGCCGTTGTGACTACCACACTCACTCAGTCCGCCAACGAGCGACAACACGTCGCCGCCGGTTCCCTCGGTCGGCCCATAGATCGGGATTCCGGTGAGCGACACCGCAGCCGTACCCAGCGCCGGGACGGCGGTCGTCGTGGCGGCGACCTCGGGGTCGGCCGGAATGGTGAACTCGAGATCGGCGGCCCGGGGGGATCCGGGCGACGTCTCGATGTAGGTGTAGTCCGGAATCCCGTTCGCGGTGATCACGATGCTGTCGCCCACGCACACGGCACTCGACTCCGGGTCGGCAAGATCGGGGTTGACCGACGGACCGGCTGCGAACAGCGCCGCCTGCTCATCGCAGGTGAGGTCGGGTGGATCCAGCCGGTCGGCGGTCTCGCTTGCCGTGACCGCCTCGTCGATCACCTCCACGCTTGCGGACTCAAAGGTGGTCTCACCAGATCCGCAGGCCGCAGCGGCAGCAGCGAGTCCGGCAACAGCGAGGAGTCGATATGCGCTCATCGGTGGAGCGTCGCCAACGAACCTGTGGGTTCGCTGTGTGTCTACGTCGAATCGGCCGAGACGTCAGCACACGCGCCATCGAGCTCGACGCCGACCCAGGCGGGAACGGAATAACCACGGCGCCGAGAACCCGCACACCCCGACGGCACGCAGCGATCCGGCACACCTCACGATGTGAGGTCACTCCTCGCGCCCACTGGGTGAGGGCTACGACAAACGTGGCCACAAGCCAGGAGGACTCGCCATGGCCACCGCCACACCAAATCTGGGCGCCGATCCACTCGCGCTCCTGAAAGGGACTCCCCACCATCGGGCTCTTCGGCGGCCGCGACGGGGCCGACGACGGGCGTACCTCCGCTCGGCGCGGCGGGTTCGTCACTTCGGCCGCGGGGAGCACAGGATGAGTTGGCACGCGCTGGCTCTCGCGGTATCAGTCGTGGTCTCAACGATCGTCGCAACCGCCGTCGGGGCCGCGCCGACCCTGCACGCCGCGGAGGACCCGTTCGTGATCGTGCGTAACCAGGTCACGTCGAGTACTGATGACATCACGATGGGCTCAAACGGCACCCGTCGCATCGCGGTCGACGCGTACCAGGGGTTTCCGCTTGATGTCGAGGTCGCACTGCGCATCGACCACTCCGATGTGTCCCAGTTGACCGTTGAGCTCGCCAGCGCAGCAGCAGATACCCACCTCGTCGCCACCGGTATGGACGGCGCCGACCTCGGGAGCGGTGCTGACTGTGACGACCCGACGGTGTTCGACGATGATGCGGTCAGGTCGTACCTCGACAGCGCTCCGCCGCGCAACGAACGCGTCGCGCCCGAGCCGTTCATGGACGACTTCCTGCACCGCGACGCGCTTGACGGGTTCGAGGTAGTCATCCGCGACGACCGTCCGCTCATCGCTGGCACCATCGATTGCTACGAAGTCGACGTGACCAGCGTCGTGCCACAAGGCGAGGGCACGTACTACGTCAACGACACAAGCGACACCGTCACGTTCGCCGCAGGGTCGCTCACCCTGCGCGAGGCCTGGCTATTGGCCGACAACGACCAGCGGCCGTCGACAATCGTCCTCGAGGAGGGCGCCAATTATCGACTCACGTCCTGCCGACTCGATCGGGCGCTCGTGGCGACATCACCTGAGCCGCTCACGGTGGTCGGAAACCGAGCGCAAATCAGCCAGTTGTGCGGCGGCGGACCAGTGCTCCACACCGCGGCTGCGCTCGACATGTCTCACGTCGCCATCGGCCCGTCGACGGGTTACGGCATCATCGGGCACAACGTGACAATGAACCACACGACGATCAGCGGCAACCGAGGTGGCGTGTGGAGCCACGGCGCAGCGATTCATCGGTCGGTCATCACCGGGAACGGCTCACCGGGTCTGCACCACAGCTACGGTGGCGTCCATGCCAACGGCGACCTGAGGGTCTCCGAGAGCACGATTGCTACGAACTACGGGTACGCCGTCGGCGGCCTCGACGCAGCGGAGGCGTTGGAGCTGACAAACTCCGTCGTGGTCGACAACCAATCGTACTCGGGGAGTTCGGCCACCGAAGCGAAGTCGATGCGCGCGGTGGGCTCCATCATCGCCCGAAACACCTCGGAGCTACCGCAATACGCCTCGATCTTGGTGATCGACCGCGTCGAGCTCGTCGACTCGACGGTGTTGGGCAATGACGGCGACACCTTGTACGCCGGTGCGTTGATCGCCCGCCGCTCGGCGATTTTCGGGCCCGACCCGCTCTCGACCTGCACATCGCCCGACCGGCACGAGTCTGGGGTCGATGTCAACGTGGTCGGGGACGCCACATGCGCCGGGCCGAACGACGTGATCGTCGACGACCCACACGTCGAGCCCGACGGACTTCCGTTGCCTCGTCCGGGCAGCCCCTTGATCGACGCCATTCCAAGTGACCGTTGCACCGGCGTTGTCGATCTCGCCGGGGTCGTACGCCCGCAAGGTGACGGGTGTGATGCCGGCGCTCTTGAACTACCGATCGCCGACAGCCCGCCAACCCCGGTACCGCCACCGGTCGCAGCAGGTTTCGAAGCCCTTCCGCCGGCACGACTGGTCGACACCCGAGCCGATGGCGTGACCATCGATGGTCAACACTCCGGCACCGGCGTCGTCGCCGCAGGAACGACCATCGAAGTGGCCACCCTGGGACGTGGGGGCATCGACGCAGATGCGACCGCAGCGTTCTTGAACGTCACCGCCGTCCACCCCGAAGCACGCGGGTTCATCACCGTGTACCCCTGCGGCACACCACGACCCACCGCCTCCAACCTCAACTACCAGCCCGGGGTGACCACACCCAACGCCGTACTCACCAAGATCGGCGGCAACGGCACGGTCTGCGTGTACACCCACGCCACCACCCACCTCGTCATCGACACCAACGGCCACATCCACGGCAACTAAGCCACCCACCACGCAGGTTCTCGGCGCCGACCCAGGCGGAAACCGCCACCCACGGCGCCGAGAACCAGGGCCGCTCCCCCGTAGCAACCTGGTCAACGTGCGTGACGCGTGCCATCGTGAGCCCATGTCGGACGAGCGGCGCACCCTGTACCCCGAGATCGAGCCGAATCGGAGCGGCATGCTCACGGTGTCCGACGTACACGACGTGTACTGGGAAGAGAGCGGCAACCCCGACGGCAAACCCGTCGTGTTCCTCCACGGTGGACCGGGAGGTGCCAGCCACCCGCGATATCGCCGCTACTTCGACCCTGCGGCGTACCGCATCGTCTGTTTCGATCAGCGTGGATGCGGTCACAGCACGCCGCACGCCAGCCTGGTCGACAACACCACGTGGGCGCTCGTCGACGACATCGAGCGCCTCCGCACCCATCTCGACATCGACGCGTGGCAGGTCTTTGGCGGGTCATGGGGCAGCACGCTCGCCCTCACGTACGCCGAGCAACACCCGGACCGGGTGACCGAGCTCGTCCTGCGAGGCATCTTCCTCCTCCGCCGCGCCGAGCTGTTGTGGTTCTACCAAGAGGGTGCGAGTTGGGTGTATCCGGACAAGTGGGAGGCATATCTCGCGGCCATCCCCGAGGTTGAGCACGGCGACCTGATCAGCGCCTATCAACGCCGACTGACCAGCGACAACAGCGAGGTTCGCATGGCCGCAGCGAAGGCCTGGTCGGTGTGGGAAGGCGCCACGAGCAACCTGCTTCCCGACCCCGACCACGAGGCGCGCAGCAGCGTCGACGAATTCGCGCTGGCCTTCGCCCGGATCGAGAACCACTACTTCGTCAATGGCGGGTTCTTCGACGTCGACGGACAGATCCTGCGCGACGTCAACCGGATTCGGCATATCCCCGGGGTCATCTCCCAGGGTCGCTACGACATGGTCTGTCCGATCAAGAGCGCATGGGAACTGCACAGCGCCTGGCCGGAAGCCGATCTGCGCATCGTGCCGGACGCTGGCCACTCGATCGACGAACCAGGCCATATCCACGAACTCGTGTCCGCAACCGACCGTTTCCGTAACGTGTGACGATGTCGACACCGTCGACCGTCTTCCCACCGACCACTGCACGCGGTCGCCGCGGCTTTCTGTCGCTCGTCATCGGCAGCGTGATCATCTGGTTCCCCGGGAGTGCCATCGCGATCGCGCTCCCCGAGCTGCAGGACGAGTTCGATGCCTCGCTCGCGGAACTGACGTGGCTACCGACGATCTACATGCTGGTGTTCGCCGCCTTCGTCCCGATCGTGGGCCGGCTCAGCGATCGCTACGGCCGCCGGTTGTCGATGACTGCCGGCGCCGGCATCTTTGCCGTTGCCACCCTTGCCGCCGCCGCCTCCCCAAACTACGAACTGCTGTTGGTGGCGTTGGTCGCCATGGGAGTCGGCGGCGTGCTGATCACCGTCGCCACCTTCGCCATCGCTGATGTCACGTTCGTCGGTGACGCGCGAGCCAAGGCAATCGGTGTGGTCTCTGCGGCCACCGGCTTCGGCCAGGCGTTAGGCGTCCCCATCGGCGGCACGCTCGTCGACAGCGCGCTCGGTTGGCCGGCGATCTTCTGGATCTGCTCCCCGCTTGCGCTCCTCGTTGCGCTGTTCTCCCGGAGCTTGGATGAAACGGCAGAGCGATCGTCGGCGCGACTCGACCTCGTTGGAGCGTCGTTCCTTGGAGCGGCCTTGGTCATCGCCACGATCGTGGGCGTACAAGGGCCGAGCTGGGGGTGGGTGTCGACCAGAACCCTGACACTCGTCGCCCTTGCGATCGTCTTGCTCGGCGCGCTCCCGTGGGCCTTGCGACGATCCGACGACCCGATCGTTCCGTTGGAGCTCGGCACCCGCCCGTATCTCGGTGGGGTCGGTCTGATCGCCCTCGCAAACACTCCGATCTCCGCCGTGCTCTTCCTCCTACCGCTGCTATTGCAGAACGGGTTCGGTGAGTCGGCAACACTCGGCGGCTGGGTGTTGCTCGCCTTCGGCATGCCCCTCTTCGTGTTTGGTATGGCCAGCGGCTGGCTCGTGCGCCCCTTCGGGGCGCGCTGGGTCGCCGCACTTGGATGCCTCGCAATGGCCGGTGGCGCGGTATTGCTTGCGGTCGTTGACATCGGCGACGGGCCCGCTGATCTCGTGCCGGGCATGGTCCTCGTCGGAGTCGGAGCTGGGTTGACGGTTGCCGTCAGTTCGACCGTTGCGATGTCGTCGGTGCGACCCGAGATCGCGTCGTCGGCAAGTGCGCTGCTCTCCGCAATGGCGTTCCTCGGCGGAGCGATTGGATTTGCGCTCGCCGCAGGGTTGTTCGACGGCTTCGCTGGGAGCGATGCCTCGCAGGCGATCGCCAACAATGACCTCGCGGCGATCGTCGACGGCGTCCGCGGCGCCTTCGCCGCCATCGCGGTGCTGACGGTTTCGTTGGTCGCAGTTCCGTTGCTGACATTCCCCGCCCGGTCGGCGTCAGCACGCTAACGCCCGAACACACGGCCGTCGCACGCGCGACGTGGAACGACACGAAGGATCCGCGCAGCAGTGCGCAAGTGCTCGGTCAGTACCATCGCGGCGGTGTGGTGGTTCGAGCGGGACATCGTGGAGTCTGGCCGCTTGCCACTGATGTTGTGCTTCGCTGCCTTCCTCGTCACCTTCGCGGCGACGCGCACCATCACCCGTCTGATTCGCGCTGGCCGCGGCCCATTCAAGGACGCGTCGACCGAGTCGGGTCTCCACGTCCATCATGCAATTCCGGGCGTCGTCGTGCTGGTCGCCGGCGCGTTCTTGGCCGTGGGAACCCAGGACTCGAACGGTTGGGCAGCGGTGTCGGGTGTGTTGGTCGGGATCGGGACCTCGCTCGTGCTCGACGAGTTCGCATTGATTCTGCGGCTCGACGACGTGTACTGGGCTGAAGAGGGACGAATGTCGGTAGAGGTGGTGGCGCTTGCGGTCGCCGTGCTCGGGTTCGCGTTGATCGGGTTCAACCCGTTCGTGGTCGACAACGACCGCCCCGTGCTCCTCGCACTGACGTTGCTGAACATCGTCGTGCACCTCGTGGCACTGGTCGTCTGCGTCGCCAAGGGCAAGTACCGCACCGGTATCGCCGGCGTGTTCATTCCGCTCTTCGGAATCGTCGGTGCGTGGCGGTTGGCGAAGCCCGACTCGCGGTGGGCCCAGCGTCGTTATCGGGGGGAGAAGATGGAGCGGGCCGTCCGCCGACAGGAATGGCTCGAGGCGCGTGTGGCTCCCCGCCGTCGGGCGATCGTCGATGCCGTCGCTGGGAGTCCGTCGACTCGTGGGCGCGACGGGTCCGACACGGTGAGAGAGTCAACTCCAGTCGAGTAGTCCACCGCTGTGGCAGGCTGGCCCCGATGAGCCGTCTCACAGCGCCAGCACTTCTCAGATCCAGCATGGGGTGTCACCAGCGATGACTGCGCAGAAGTGGACGATCGAACAGATTCAGTCGACGTTTCTCAACTTCATGGCCGATCGCGGCCACGCTGTTATCGAAGGGCACTCCGTTCGCTCACCGACCGACGACGTGCTGTTCACCACGGCGGGGATGCACCCCCTTGTGCCGTACCTGCACGGCGACGAGGTGCACCCGGCCGGCAAGCGGCTGACCGACGTCCAGCGGTGTGTCCGCACCACCGACATCGACGAGGTTGGCGACAACACGCACCTCACCGTGTTCGAAATGCTCGGCAACTGGAGCTTGGGCGACTATTTCAAAGAGACGTCGATTCCCCAGTCGTTTGAGCTGCTCACCGGTCCGTTCGGCATCGATCCGCATCGGCTGTACGTCACCGTGTTCGCTGGCGACGCCGAGGTGCCAGCCGACAACGACGCTCCGGCGATTTGGTCCGAAACGTTCCGCGCGGCCGGTGTCGATCCGACCGGCCGAATCACCCCACTCGGCACGGATGACAACTGGTGGTCCGACGGACGCGCCGGACTGTGCGGACCGGACACCGAGATCTTCGTGTACGTCGGCGACGGTGACGCACCGCCGTTCGGCGACCGGCCCGAGTTCGTCGAGATATGGAACAACGTGTTCATGACGTACAACCGTCACGAAGACGGCACCTTGGACATGCTGGAGCAGCACAACGTCGACACCGGCATGGGCCTGGAACGGTTGGCGATGTATCTCAACGGCCACAACTCGGTGTGGCAGAACGACGAGCTGTCAACACTGCTGGCCGAGGTCGCCGATGCGCTCGGCGTCGATTCGACCGCGCTCGACGACGACCAACTTCGATCGCTGCGGATCGTCGTTGATCACCTCCGAGCTGCGCTCGTCATCGCCGCGGTCGGCATCCATCCGTCGGCATCGCGCCAGGGGTACGTATTGCGCAAGTTGGTACGTCGCGCCGTTCGCCAGACGGAGCTGCTGCGCGGCAGCGACGAAGCACTCGCCGAAACGATCGCCGCAGCGGGTGAACGAGTCCTTGCGGTTATCAGCGGACGGTGGCACGACCTCGACCCGGATCAGGCCGGAACGGCGGCGCTCGCTGTAGTGACCCGCGAGGCGAACAAGTTCTCCAACACGCTACGGCGCGGCGTCGAACACCTCCGTCGAGACGCGGCCAACGGAAAGGCGTTCGACGGAGACCTCGCGTTCACACTGGCTGACACGCTCGGCTACCCGGCGGAGCTGTCGGCCGAAGAAGCGGCGCGCATCGGAATGGATATCGACACGACCTGGCCGCGCCGATACCGCGAACTGCGCGCTGATCAACAAGCGCGATCACGACGCTGAGCAGCGACGGCTGGGTCGCTGCATCTCCCTAGTCGTCGTCTCCGGGGCCGACCATCTCCCAGCCCATCTTGATCCAATCGGTGAGGCCGGCATCGGGCACGTAGGCCCGCGCCACAGCGATGCCGATCTCGAGCAACGCCGTCTCGTCGGGAAACACGAGGAACATCGGATGGTGCTCGGGATGGAACTTCTCCTTGTAGTGAAACAGCGACTGAAAGCCGTAGTACGGCTCGAGAGTCGTGCTCAGCAGGTTGAGGATCTGCTGGAGGACGCGTTGGTCGCTGCTGCCCGCAAGCGAATCGGGAGCCTTGGCCAGCGGCGCCGCCGACAGACTCATGAACCGGAACCCTTCGTCGTGGAACTGGCGCGCCGACGCACCGATGAGGAAGTCCATCACCGGCGGAAATCCGTGATCGCGACGACGCATCAGGTCGAGGGTCCAGCCAACGACCTCGCCCTCCTCGGAGACAGGCAACCACGACGTGAAGCCTTCGATCGTGCGGTCCTCGTCCACCGCGAGGTGCAGCCGAACCTCGGGATCGTCGGCTTCGCGCAGGGTGCCCAAGGTGAAGCCCATCTCCGGCAGCGCCTTGTCGCCGACCCACTCGCCACTGATCGCTCGCAACTGGTCGGTGACGACCGGTGTCGACTCGTCCCAGGTGGTGGTGACGAGTTCGACGTGCTGCTTGCCGGCCCGATTTAGCGCCGTGCGGACCTTCTGCCACGCCTTGCCCTTGAACTCCACGTCGTCGAGCGGCATCACGCTGTCTTCGGCGACTTCCACGCTCTTCCACCCGAGTTCCGGGGCCATCGACGCGGTGCGCTCGCCCGCCGCAAAAAGGCACGGAATCCACCCGTTGTCGAAGCAGTACCGGTCGAAGTCGCGGAGCGCGTCGAGTCGCTGTTCATCGGGGCCGACCGGATCACCAAGACAGAGCGCAACCGACCCGACCACCTTGAAGCCGATCGCTGTTGTTCGATCGTCGGTGAACCACAGTCGGATACCGCGCCAGGTGAGCATCCACTCGATGCTCGACGACTCATGTTGACGGAGCAGGGAGCGCAGCTCGTCGGTGTCGTCGTCGTGTTCCGGTGGGCGACGACTGGAATAAATCAGTCCCACACCGGTGACGACCAGTGCGACGATCCACAGAACGCCAATCGAACCGATGAACCAGCGGGCCACGTTGGTGACCGGCTCGATGTTCCCCGTGGTCAAGAAGACCAGCCGCGCCAAGAACTCGGTGACCATATCGTCCCATGTCGCCGGCGGGTCGAACTCGTCGGCGAGCACGGCGAACCCCACGATCGTGTACACCGCCAGTGCAGCAACGACCCACCCGAGACGCCGCAGCGAGCCGGAGAACGATCGCCGGGCAGCGCGCGCACTGAACGCGCGGAACGTCACCACCAGCAACACCAGCTGGATGATCACGAGCACGAGGTCTGCACTGCGTTCGGCGCTTGGGCTGTCGCCGAGCAACCAGACGAGGGCAGCGATCATTAGGCCCGTGGTGACGATCCAGGCGAGGCGTCGACCGCGGCGCAGCCCGTCGGCGAGGACGAGCAACACGATGGCCTTCACCACGAGCGCGAAGGTGACGCCTGCGCCCTGGGTGGTTTCGCCGCCGACGTGTAGTGGGCCGCCGTTGCCGGGAAACAGTCCCTCGACGATCGACGTCACCGCAACCACCGCCACGATCAACGCAACCAGTGCGCGTTGCGTGCGGCGTTCCATGCGTAGCTGGAGCGGCGCAAGCGACCGCGGTATCAGCGCCGGCCCGGCGAGCACTCCCAACGTGAAGCCGAGGAAGTGTTCCACGTCCCACAACAAGCCGGAGTTGAACACCATCCCGAGGAGATATGCGGCCACGCCGACACGCACGCGCCGGCGCCAGATGGGCTGCATCGCCGCGGTGAGTGCGCCGAGCAAAGCGAATCCGCCGGCCGAGATCCCGAGGTCGAGTTCTGTGCCGAGGTTGCGTGCCCAGTCCCAGCTGCTGTCGACGAACAACCACAAGAACAGGGCGGTGACGATCGCTGCTGCGAACTGCCCGCCAACGGCAACCACGAGGGTGCGAACATGCCCGACTCGGCGTTCGTAGATCGAGGCGGCGACGATCAGCAGCACCAAGATGGGTACGTAGAGCACCGGCGTTTGGGTGAAGAACTGGCCGGTGAAGAAGGTCCACCAGCGGCCGTCCTGCAACGCCGGTAGCCCGTACGCGACCTCGGCGTAGATATCGGTGCCTTCGCCGGCTCCATTCCACAACGCGCCGGTGGCCACGTTGAGCACGACGATCAGCGCTACGAGGCTGATGGTGGCCCAGTAGGCGCTCAGTACTCGCCTGATTGTGCTCATCCGCGCACCTCTCTCGCCGCCCTGTTCCGCCGCATCGAGCGACGGGCCCGTTCGCACGTCGGGAGACTAGTGCCGCCGAGTTCCACGGGGGACGGAGACCGGGCGCCCCGGTGGCTTCCCGGCGTCGACAAATGGGCGAGCCGCACCCGTCGACGCCGAGAAGGCGGCGCGTTGACACAGGTGCCCATCTGGAGCGTCTCCACAGCACGGCGAGCCTCCTCGATCCGATCAGCGGAACGGGCCCGGTGAGGGTGTCGTGATTCGGCAAGGAGATGTCCAGACGGGACCTGTTCACGGTCGATGTCGATTGTTAGACCGGTGGTGTCTTGTTCACGATCGCCGGCTCGGCCAGGGCGATCACTGCGAAGGAGTCAGCCATGTCAGTCATTGAGCAGATCACGCTTCGACTTGCCGAAGGTGCCACTCCCGAGGCGTTCTCGGCGGCGAACGCTCGGGTTGAGTCCGAGTATCTCCCGGCGCAGCCAGGGTTCAATCCTGGCAGCCGTGTGACGACAGTCGACGGTGATGGGGTGTGGAGTATCTCGCTGCGTTGGGACAGTTCCTGGGACCTCGACGCCTCCCTGACAGCGTTTATGGACGCCCCGGCGACACAGGACTTTCTGGCGTTGGTCGACACGTCGTCGATGACGATGGGGCGCCAGGTCGAGGTGGCCTCGCCGGCATCGCCGAGGCTCGACAACGCTCGCCGTCTCTATCTCGAAGGCATCCGCGACGGCGACGCTCGACGGGCGGTGGAGACGTACACCGGCGATCGGTACACGCAGCACTCCACTGGTGTTCGTGACGGCGTCGAGGGGTTCGTCGAGTTCTTCGAGCCGTTCGTCGAGCGCAACCCGTCGCGTGACATCGAGCTGGTCCGAACCGTTGTGGACGGCAGGTTCGTGTTCGTACAGGCCGCGCAGGACATCAACAACGGTGCAGCTCGTTGGGTGACGACGGACCTGTTCGACACCGACGGCAACGCCAAGATCATCGAGCATTGGGACGTGATCCACGAACTTGGCGGGTCGAACCCGGGCGGGCACACCCAAGTCGACGGATCAACCGAGATTCGTGATCTTCACCTCACCGAAGCGAATAAAGAGGTGGTGCGGCGGTTGTTGACCGAAGCCTTCGTCGCTGAGCCGACTGCAGCGTTTGAGGACTTCATTTCGAGTGAGACCTACGTCAACCACAACCCCGACGCACCCGACGGTCTCGACGCGCTCATCGAGATGGACCGGTCCGCGCGCGAACAGGGCCAGATGCTGTACTACCCGCAAGTGCATCGCATTATCGGGCAGGGCAACTTCGTGGTGTCGTTCGCCCACCAGGTGTGGAACAGCGTCGACTACGCAGCCTTCGACATCTTCCGCCTCGACAACGGGCTCATCGTCGAACACTGGGACAACGTCGAGGTCGTGCCCGATTCGGCCGACCTCGTCAACTCGGGCAAGTTCTGACGCCTCGATCGGATCGTGGTCATCAGGCCTCTCGGAGGGAGCCTGCGCGAATCGCCGATGGCGGGCCGCCGAGATGTCGGTGCACGAATTTGGAGAAACTCGACGGATCGGTGAATCCGAACGCGGCGCCAATGCCGCTGAACGACACCGCGGTGCGCGTGAGTAGTCGCTCGACGTCGAGTGCGATGCGTTCGTCGAGCACGGTCTTGGCTGAGCGGCCGACAGCGGTGTGGCATGCCCGGTCGAGGGTGCGCGTGCTGTAGCCAAGTTCCCGAGCACACCAGGCCACGGTGGGGCGCTCGCGGAAGTGCTGCTCTACATACTCGCAGTATCGAAGATATGCCTCGGGCAGAGCAGACGGGTCGGTCGTGTGGCCACCGTGCTGATGGACTCGGGCGAGCAACACGGCGAGCAGACTCTCCATGAGCATCACCGACGCGACGGACCCGTCGAAGCGGTGTTGTTCACTTCGAATCGCGCGCACGGCGGAGCGGATCGGGACGAAGTCGTCGGCTGAGAGATCCCACAACACCGTCACGTCACTCCCCGGAAACCACTCTTGACCGGGAATCGTCGCCCTCGCCAGACCGGCACGGAACGCCACGACGTGCGCATCGAAATCAGGATCGAACTGATACTCGTGGACCTGGCCGGGATGGACGTGCAGCACTCGGCGGGGACGCATCTCAATCGGCTCGAAATCGACGTGGTGGACGCCATGACCGCTGCCGCAGACGATCAATTGGTGGA
>JBCBSO010000046.1:0-12710 GCA_039819205.1 Actinomycetota bacterium | reverse complement strand
TCTCGGCACGGTGATCTTCATCCCGTTCCTCACCGCCGGTCGGTCGCCACCCACGCTGCTGCGGGCCTCCGTCTCAAACGTCCGTCTCGACGACGTGGTCGGCGCCGACCAGACCAAGCGCGAAGCGATCGACTCGATGAACCTGTTCCTCGCGTCGGAGACGTTTCAGCGCGAGATGGGCGGCAACGCCCGACGCGGCGTGTTGTTCGAGGGCCCTCCAGGGACCGGCAAGACCTACCTGGCCAAGGCGATGGCCGCAGAGGCCGGCGTGCCCTTCCTGTTTGTCTCGGCCAGCGAGTTCCAGTCGATGTACTACGGCCAGACGAACCGCAAGATTCGGTCGTTCTTCAAGTCGCTACGCAAGGCGGCCAAGGACGAGGGCGGGGCGATCGGCTACATCGAGGAGTTCGATGCCATCGGTGGCGCACGCAGCGGCATGAACTCCGGGTCGATGCGCGAAGGCATCGTCGGCGTGGTCAACGAGTTGTTGGTCCAGATGCAGAGCTTCGACCTGCCGAGCGGCTCGGAGAAGTTCAAGATCTGGTGGATCGACACGATGAACGCGTTCCTCCCCGATCACCGCCGCAAGCCGCGACCGACGCGCAAGGAAGCCAACGTGCTGATCGTGGCGTCGACGAACCGCGCGGCCGACCTCGACCCCGCGCTCCTACGCCCCGGCCGGTTCGACCGAGTGATCGGCTTCAATCTGCCGCCGCGCACCGACCGGATGGCGATCGCCGAGTACTACCTCAACAAGAAGTCGCACGACGACGAGATCACCCCCGAGCTCATCGCCGATCTCACCGCCGGGTACACACCGGTGCGGATCGAGCGGCTGCTCGACGAAGGCCTGATCATCGCCCTGCGGTACGGCCGGACCCAGATGGAGCTCGCCGACGTGTTGCAGGCGCAACTCGTGACCGAGGTCGGCGTCGCCCACGAGATGGGCTACCACCCCGACGAGCGGCGGCGCATCGCCCTCCACGAGGGCGGCCATGCGCTGACGGCCGTACTCACCCGCCGCGACGTGAAGGTGGCGTCGATCCTCCGTCGTTCGGCCGCCCTCGGGCTCGTCGCCCACGGCGACGCCGAAGAGCGATTCTTGAAGACCCCGACCGAGGCGCGCGACTTGATCTGCGTAGCGCTCGCCGGCCGAGCAGCAGAACTCCAGGAGTATGGCGAGGCGTCGAGCGGGATCTCCTCGGACCTCGCCGCTGCGACAAACGTGGCGTGTCAGCTCATCGGCCAGCTCGGCGACGGGCCCGGCCTGCTGAGCCTCGAGGCGGCCGCGATGCCGACTGCGGCGAACCTCGTCGCCAAGGTGCTGGCCGACGAGCGCAGCCGTGACGCCGCCGAGGCGATCCTCGAAGAGGGCGAGCGGCGGGCGGCCGACATGGTCGAGCGCTACCGCGACGCACTGCACGAAATCGCCGATGTCTTGTGCGAACGCGACGAGGTCGATGGCGACACGATCAGGGCCATCGTCGCCCAGTACACCGACATCACCGAACGGCGTGGTGCCGTGCGCAAAGGCGCCAAGTACCGCCAACCGAGCGTTACATCAGGTGTCAGGCGCGTCTAGATCCGTTCGAGGCCGGCGCCGTCGAAGAGCGGCGTGATGCCATAGGCGGCGACATCGGCGCGCAGCTCGTCGGCGGTCGGCGCGTCCAGTTCTTCGGCGGCGACACGCTCGGCGGCACCGAGCGCAGCCGGCAGTAGTCGGGCGTCGCTCGACGTGTTGACGAACACGGTGGGAAACGACAGTGCGTACGCGATCGCGCGGGCGATCGCGCCCTCGTCGTCGAGCGGCTCGTACCAGCTGAAGTGTGGAACCTCAGGGTCGTCCCAGCGACGACGAGCGATGCTCTTGATCGTTTGCACCGCGACCTCCTGCTCGGCGCAGTACTCCAGCAACGCATCGAACTCGCGGCGGTAGGTGTCGATCTCCATCAACGCGAAGTTCAACGGGGCGAGCACAGATGCGAAGTCGAAGCGGCGCAAGGTGGCGAGATGCGTGGCCGGGGTTCTCAGCCCGTGGGCGGTGATCCCGACGTGGTCGACAAGCCCCTCGTCGCGGGCCACATCGAGTGCCGCAACCGCTCCCCCGTCTGCGAACGCCATCTCAATCTCATCGGGCTCGATGAGATTGTGCAACTGGATCAGCTCGACACGGTCGACACCCATCCGCTCAAGCGAGCGTTCCAGTTCCTGGCGCGCGCCTGCGCCGTCGCGGGCGCGGGTCTTGGTGGCGAGGAACACTTCATCGCGATGCTCGGCGAGCCATGGCTTCAGCCGGTCCTCGGATGCGCCGTACATCGCCGCCGTATCGATGTGGTTCACCCCGGCGGCGCGCACCGCGTCGAGGGTGATGAGTGCGCGTTCGGGACTCATGCCACCGAGCGCCGCAGCGCCGAAGATGATGCGCGTCGAGTCGTGTCCTGTTCGCCCGAAGGGCATCGTCGGCAACATGACCGCACGGTACTGCGCGGCAGTACCACCACAGCGAGCCGGTGCCACACTGTCGAGCGATGACGGCGATCGGCGAGCACGTGCGTACCGACACCGGCTGGGAGGTGGTCGATACCGCGCCCATCCCGGAGCGGGCGATCACCGTGGGCTCGAACTTCATGGTCGGCAACGGCTACCTCGGCTACCGGGGCACGCGACCCGATCAGCGTGCTGTCGACTACGTGGCGTGCGTGGTGTCCGACACCTACGACATGGCCGACGGGGTGTGGCGCGAGCTGTGCACCGTGCCCAACGCGCTGTACGTGGGCATCCGCCTCGACGGCGAGCCGCTGACCATCGACCTGAATCAGCCGGCCGAGGTCGAGTACACGCTGGCGACCGCTGAGATCACGCAACGTTGGCGAGCGACCACGAGCGCCGGGGAGTCAGCGAGCGTTTCGGTGCGCCGATTCGCCAGCCTCGACGACCTGCACATGGTGATGCAGCAGGTCACCGTGATTCCCGACCGCGACGGGCCGATCATCGACTTCGATCACACGATCGACACCGACGTGTGGTCGCTGAACGGCACCCACCTCGTCGAGATCGAACAGCACAGTGACGCGGTGCGAGCCATCACCGGCGAAGAGGCGATCGAGATCTGGGTGGCGCGTCGGGACGTGATCGAGATGAGCGCCGCAAGCGCCACGATCGTCAGCGCGATGAGTGTTGCGTCGTCGAACGACGAGCTCAACGGCGTCACGCCCGAGGCGTGCGTGCGCGATGCGGCCGCTACCGCGGTCGCCCTCGGCTACCGCCAGGCACTTTCGGCCTCGGCCGAGCATTGGACCCAGTTCTGGGTGCGCAGCGACGTGCAGATCGGCGACGACGATGCAGCACAAGCCGCGCTGCGGTTCTCACTGCTGCAGAATCGAATCGCCACACCCGCACACACCGACCGCCTGCCGATCGGGGCGCGCGGCCTGTCGTGTCAGGCGTACCAGGGAGCCGCGTTCTGGGACCAGGAGATGTTCAACCTCCCAGCGTTCCTGCACACCGAGCCGGACATCGCCCGGAGCATCCTGGCGTACCGGTGGCGCACGCTGGACGGCGCCCGGCGCAAGGCACGACGACTCGGCTACGAAGGCGCGTACTTCGCGTGGATCAGCGGTACGACAGGCGACGAGTTGTGCCCCGACTTCTTCTTCACCGACGTGCTCACCGGCCGACCGATCCGCAACCACTTCAACGTGTGGCAGATGCACGTCAGTCCCGACATCGCCCATGCGGTGTGGCGGTACTGGGAAGCGACACACGATCTCGACTTCCTCGCCGACTATGGGGCCGAGATCGTGTTCGAGGTCGCCCGGTTCCTGCGCTCATTCGTGAAGTACAACGAGGTTCGCGAGCGATACGAGAACATCCGCCTACTCGGCCCCGACGAGTGGCACGAGAACGTCGACAACAACGCCTACACGAACCGCCTGACGCAGTTGGCGCTCGACCACGCGCTCACCATCGACGAGCTGTTGGCGACGCAGCGGCCGACGGATCGTGGCGATCTGCACGCCCGTCTCGCCGTGACCGCCGCCGACCTCGCTGCGTGGCGACGCATTCGCGACGGGATCTACATCCCCGAGCCTGACGCCGACACACATCTCATCGAGGCGTTCGACGGATTCTTCGATCTTGAAGACGTCCCGCCCTCGGTCGTGCGGTCACGCTTGCTCGATCCGTCGGAGTACTGGGGGTGGCCCAACGGTGTCGCCGTACACACCCAGGTGTCGAAGCAACCCGACGTGATCCAGTTACTCGCCGTCGATCACACGCATCGGCTCGACGTACAGCGGGCGAACTACGACTACTACGAACCGCGGTGCGCCAAGGGCTCATCACTCAGCCACTCGGTGCACGCCATGGTGGCGACGCGGTTGGCCGCGCTCGATCCGACGTACTTGGCGCAAGCGGCACGCGACTTCTTCGATACGGCGACGATCGATCTGTTGGCCACACAACACGCCGCCGTCGGCGGCACGTTCATCGGCGGGATTCACACCGCGGCGACGGCCGGCGCGTACAACGTGGCCGTGTACGGCTTCGGTGGTGTCGCCATCGAGAACGGCACCGTTCGACTCGATCCAGCGCTGCCCGACAACTGGAGCAGCCTCCGCTTCCACCTCGCCGTGTGGGGACAACAGCTCGACGTGTCCATCGACGGCCGTGAGGTCACCGCCACCGCACCCACAACGAATACCGCGCCGGTCAGCATCGCTGCGGCCGCACTGCCGGCGCCTGCGGGGTCATCGAAACGTCGTCGGGCGAGCTCGACGCGGTGAAGGACGAGATCCGCAAGATGCGCGATCTCACGGATCATCCCTTTGGCGTGAACATCGCCCAGGCGTTCGTACGCGATCCGGCGATCGCCGAGTTCGTCATCGATCAGGGCGTCAAGTTCGTGACGACGTCGGCCGGGTCGCCGACGAAGTACACCTCCGTACTCAAGGAGGCGGGCCTCACGGTGTACCACGTGGTGCCCACGCTGCACGCTGCCCTCAAGGCCGTCGACGCCGGCGTCGATGGGCTCGTGGTCGAAGGCGGCGAGGGCGGCGGCTTCAAGAGCCCGACACCAGTGTCGACCATGGTGCTGTTGCCGCTGGTGCGTTCCAAGGTCGACGTGCCGATCATCGCCGCCGGCGGGATCACCGACGGAGCGACCATGGCCGCGGCGTTCGCCCTCGGCGCCGAAGGCGTACAGATGGGAACGCGCATGGTGTCCGCCGCCGAGTCGCCGGTGCACGACAACTGGAAACAGGCGATCATCGACGCAGCGGAAACCGACACCGTGTTCCTCAACCAGCGGCATTCCCCGGCGCTGCGCGCGTTGCGAACGGACCGCACCGCCGCGCTGGTCGATGCCGAGCACAACGTGTTCGGCGACTTCGGAACGCCGCAGGACCTGTACTTCGGCGGCGACATGAACGCGGCCATTGCGCTGAGCGGCCAAGTCGCTGGACGCATCGAGTCGGTCCGCCCCGTCGCCGACATCATCGACGACACCGTGCGCGAGTTCGCCGACACCGTCGCTCGCCTCAACGGCTGATCGCCACCGATGAGCGGGACCCGCACATGCTCGGGTTTCGCTCACCGCTGCGGCATGCGATCGCCCACCGATGAGCGGGACCCGCACATGCTCGGGTTTCGCTCACCGCTGCGACACGCGGACCCCCACCGGTGAGCCAGACCCGCACATGCTCGGGTTTCGCTCACCGCACGGTCAGCGACTGATCGCGTCGGCGATCTCGATCGTCAGCGCAGCGGCGCGCAGGGCGACATCAAGCGCGACCGGCTGAGGGTTCGAACGCACCGCAACCGCCAGCTCGAACAGTTCGGCGTCGGCGGGTAGGCGCTCGGCAGCCCACTGACCGGCGGCGCGCTTGGACAAGACGTCTCCGGTCTCGTAGGTGTACAGCATCCGGGCAATACCGAGCGCGGTCCATTCGAGGACATCCCCGTCGACCTCGGCGGTGGGGCGCCCGGCGAGCGCGGCGGCGAGACGCTCACCGACACCGCGCCAGTAGGTGTCGACGTTGCCGCGCACCCAGGCGCGGCGCTCGTCGAGCTCACTGATCACGCCGATCGTCGACGGCTCGGGACCACGGAACGCAATGCCGTAGGTGGCGAGGGTGTACCACGTGACCGGATTGATCTCGAACGACTCGCCGTCGACGTGATACTCGCCGTCGAGCACCCACGGGCGCTGCACGGCCATCGCCGGCACGACAAGATCACCCCATGCGACGTACGGGCCGTCGACCGGGCGCTCGAAAGCAGTCGACAGTCCAGCCTGCGAATCAGCCAACCACTGGTAGAGATCGGGATCCGACGGGTCGGCCACGACGGCGACGACATCGATGTCGCTGTGTGGCGTCCAGTCGCCGAGCGCCGCTGACCCAACGACGTAGAGACCCTCGATCACGCCGGGAGCGACCTCGTCGTGCACGTCGAGCCAGGTGCGGAGTGCAGCGGCGACCTCGAGTGGCAGCGGTACGGCAGCCATGCGCGCAACCTACCCTGACGGCCATGGCCCTCTCCGACGAGCTACTCAACAAGCTGACCTGGAAGATCCCCAACGCGTTGGCGCTCGTCGGCTCAGCCCACGATGGCGTGCGCAATGCGATGACGACGAGCTGGATCACCCAGCTGTCGATGGAGCCGGTGCTCATCGGGATCGGTGTGGACAACAGCGCAGTGACCCATCGGTTGATCAGCGAGAGCGGCGCCTTCTCGATCAACCTGTGGAGCAGCGACGACACCCGGCCGTTCGTCAAGTTCTCCAAGCCAGCGGTCGACGATGGAGCCACGCTCAACGGCCGAGCGGTGCGCTCGGCGACCACCGGTGCGCCGATCTTCGAAGAGGCCATTGCCTGGATGGACTGCGAAGTGCGCAAGGAGATGGAGCTCGGCACACACACGCTATTCGTCGGTGAGATCGTCGATGCCGGCATCAACGACGATGAGGCGCGAGCCGCGGCGATGAGCGACACCCGTATGAAGTACGGCGGCGTCAAGCGCCACTGACGCCCCGGACGCACCCGAGCACCGACGATCTCTGCAGAACCGCAGCAGCACCGGTTCCGGCGCTCTATCGGTCGGCGATAAAGGTCACCGTCATGCCGCGTCCCCATATCCACGTGTCGCCCTGACTGCCGCCGATCTGATCGCAATACACGGCCCACACATCTGTCTCGTCCTCGAAGACCCTGAAGGTCCTGGAGGCGCTGAGGGTGGTGATGCGGTCGGCGTCGTCGGCCGTGTGATGGGCCGCACCGACGCTCACCAACGAGATCTGTGACGGCGGCGTCTCCTCCGAGAACAAACCGCAGCGCACCTGTCCGCCGTCGTGTTCACTCTGCACGGTGGCGTGCCAATCGATCGTGACGAGTCCGTCGGCGTCGGGAACGACGCCTTCCCTGATGATGAAGCTCGGCCCGATGTCCGGCAGCTGGAAGCCCGACGATGACATTGCAGACTCGACGAACGGTCGCTCCTGCTCGAGCGTCGCGGTACGCCCTCTGAGCCTCGTGATATCGGCGTTCGCGAGACCGATACCGACAGACAACTCCTGCTGGCGCTCCGCGAGATCGCTTGATGCCAGCTCGAGGTCGGCGTAGGCCAGCTCGAGGTCGGCGTAGGCCTCCTCGAGGCCCGAGTGCGCAGCTTCGAGATCGGCGAGCCGCCGTTCGAGTGCACTGTTGTCGACACCATTGCCATTGCTACCGCTATCGTCCCGACCCGCATCTGGCGCGGCCTGTTCGAGCGCGGCGAGGCGGGCCTCGATGTCATCGAGGCTCGCTCGCGTGGAGTAGCCGACCACATCGGCGATCACATCAACAGTGCCCTTGAAGTTCTGCACCACCACACGTCCATCACCCGACAACGCCACATCGACCTTGTTCGGCGTCGGCGCCTGGCCAGCGATCCAGTTGAGGTTCGACGCCAACGGCGGCTCCACACCCTCGGGATACAACCGCAAATTCGACTGCGCCGACCCATTCACCACCGTCACATTCAACGACACGCCCACCGCACCAACCGGCACCTCACAATCACCGTTGACACCCGTCACCTGCTGCACATGAGCACCCGCCACACCAGCACCAACCGGCGTCGAACGCGAACCCACGTTGTCGGGCCCCGACCGCGTATCGAACAACCGACACGGCGTCACCGGCACATACGTCGAATCCTCACCCCCTCCCGACGCATCCACCCGCCACGCCGACAGCCCGGCAACGACGAGACCACCAGCAAGCAGCGCCGCAACGCCCGCCCGCACCCGACCAGAAACGACCGATTCGCTCATGAGACCCAACCCTGAAGAACGTCGCCGATCAGGTCTTGGAAGGAACCGGGAGATGTGGTGGAGACCGAATGTCCCAGTTCTGTTGTCGAAATCCGGCGCGACGCGCCTGAAATCCCCGGAATTTCGGTGGCGCACGTAGTCTCGGGGGCCTCATGGCGCACGAATTCATCTACCAGGCGTACAAGCTCGCCCGGCACTACCCGCCCGACAAGACGGTGCTCGAGAACATCTCGTTGTCGTTCTACCCGGGGGCGAAGATCGGGGTGCTCGGCTCGAACGGCGCCGGTAAGTCGTCGCTGCTCAAGATCATGGCCGGCCTCGACGACGGCTACACGGGCGAAGCCCGGCTGACCCAAGGGTTCACGGTCGGGTATCTCGCCCAGGAACCGCAGCTCGACGCCGCAAAGGACGTCAAGGGCAATGTGATGGACGGCGTCGCCGAGGTGCAGGCGATCATCGATCGCTACAACGAAGTGATGGCGATGTGGGCCGACCCCGACGCCGACTACGACAAGATCGGCAAAGAACAGGCCCAGCTCGAAGACAAGATCGCCGCCACCGACGCATGGAGCCTGGAACGCAACGTCGACATCGCGATGGACGCGCTGCGCTGCCCACCCGACGACGCCGACGTGTCGGTGCTCTCCGGTGGTGAGCGACGGCGCGTGGCGTTGTGCCGCCTGCTCTTGTCGCGGCCCGATCTGTTGCTGCTCGACGAGCCGACCAACCATCTCGACGCTGAGTCGGTCGACTGGCTCGAACGGTTCCTCGGTGACTATGCCGGCACCGTGGTGGCGATCACCCACGACCGCTACTTCCTCGACAACGTCGCCAAGTGGATCCTGGAGCTCGACCGCGGGCGGGGCATTCCCTTCGAGGGCAACTACTCCAGCTGGCTCGAGCAGAAAGAGGCGCGCCTCGAAGCCGAAGAGCGCTCGAACGACGCGCGTCGCCGCACCTTGCAGCGCGAGCTCGAATGGGTGCGGATGGCGCCGAAGGCCCGTCAGGCAAAGGGCAAGGCCCGCCTCGCCGCCTACGAGAAACTGCACGCGGAGGCGAACGCCGCCGACGGGCAGGCGTCGAAGCTGGAGATCACCATCCCTCCCGGCCAGCGCCTCGGCGACAAGGTGATCGAGGTCAACGGCCTGCGCAAGGGGTTCGGCGATCGCCTGCTGATCGAAGACCTCTCGTTCTCGCTCCCCCCGGCGGGCATCGTCGGGATCATCGGCCCCAACGGCGCCGGCAAGACCACGCTGTTCAAGATGCTCGCCGGTCGCGAGCAACCCGACTCCGGGACGATCGACTTCGGCGACTCGGTCGATCTCAGCTACGTCGACCAGGATCGCGATGATCTCGACGCCGATGCCACGGTGTTCGAAGAGATCACCGGCGGCGCCGAGGTGCTCGACGTCGGCGGACGCGAAATCCACGGCAGGGCATACGTGTCGAGCTTCAACTTCAAGGGCACCGATCACGGCAAGCGCGTCGGCGACCTGTCGGGCGGCGAACGCAACCGCGTCCACCTCGCCAAGCTGCTCAAGTCGGGCGGCAACGTGCTGCTCCTCGACGAGCCGACCAACGACCTCGACGTCGACACATTGCGCGCCTTGGAGAGCGGCCTCGAGTCGTTCCCCGGCTGCGCCGTGGTGATCTCCCACGATCGCTGGTTCCTCGACCGCATCGCCACCCACGTGTTGGCCTTCGAAGGCGACAGCCAGGTGCGGTGGTTCGAGGGCAACTTCTCCGAATACGAGGAGCGACGGAAGACCGAGCTCGGCGCCGCCGCCGAGCAACCACATCGCATCAAGTACAAGAAGTTGGCGTGAACGTCGCCCTCTCGCGGTCGCCCGAAGACGACGCCGCGCTCGCCCGCCGGCTGGCGACCGAGGCCGGCCGACGCCTCGTCGACCTGCGTCGTCGGCTGTTCGACGCCGGAGCATCGACCTGGGACGTGAAGGACGCCGGTGACGCTGTTGCCCAGCAGTATCTCGCCGACGAGCTGGCGCTGGTGCGCCCCGACGATGCGGTGCTCTCCGAAGAAGGCGTCGAGGACCCTCGCCGGTTCGGCGCCGACCGGGTGTGGATCATCGACCCGCTCGACGGCACCCGCGAGTTCAGTGAAGAGGGTCGCGACGACTGGGCGGTCCATGTCGCCTTGTGGGAGAACGACGCGTTCGGCGCGGGAGCGGTCGCGCTGCCGGCCATCGAGCAGACGTTCGGCACCGATCCACCAGAGACGCTTCCCGACAGCACCCGCGAACGACCGCGACTCGTCACGTCGCGCACCCGGGCACCGTACGCGGCGGTGCTCGTGGCCGAAGGCCTACAGTGCGACGCCGTCCGCCTCGGTTCGGCCGGCGCCAAAGCGATGTCGGTACTGATGGGTCACGCCGACATCTACGTGCACGACGGCGGGATGTACCAATGGGACTCGGCCGCACCGGCTGCCGTCGCGCTCGCCGCCGGGCTCCATGCCAGCCGCATCGATGGGTCGCCGTTGGTGTACAACGAACGCGACCCCTGGTTGCCGGATCTCATCGTGTGCCGCCCGGAGCTCGCCGAGGGCGTCCTCGAGGCGTTGTGGGGATGAGCGAACCGACCGTCATCGCCGAGGTCGACCAACGGGTCGCCCTCGTCCGCCTCAACCGGCCGCACCGCCACAACGCGTGGACCGGGCGGATGCACCAGGAGTACCTGGCAGCAATGGCCGAGCTCGAGGCGCGCGACGACGTGCGCGCGGTTGTCGTCACCGGAACGCCACCCGCCTTCTGTGTCGGTGGCGACGCCACCGCGTTGGCCGGTCACGCCGACTCCGGCGGCTACGACCCTGGCCTCTCCGGCACACCCGCCGAACCCGGCGGTGGCGAGCGCCTCGATGCCCCGCTCGCCTGGCAGCTCGGCTACCGCCACCCGATCATCGCCGCAGTCAACGGCGCGTGCGCCGGCGTCGCCCTGTCGTTGGTGGCCTTCTGTGATCTCCGCTTCGTCAGCGCCACCGCCAAGCTGACCACCGCCGCGCCAAAGATCGGCCTGCCCGCCGAGTACGGACTGACGTGGATGCTCCCGCGGCTGGTCGGGGTGACCCGTGCGGCCGATTTGCTCTACTCCGGACGCATCGTGACCGGTGCCGAGACCGCCGACTGGGGACTGTGGAACGGTGTGTTGGCCGACGGCGAGGCGACGCTGACGGCGGCGCTCGACTACGCCCACGCGCTCGCCACAACCACCGGCCCGAACGCCGTCATGACGACCAAGCGGCAACTCGTCGCTGACCTCATGCGCCACGATCCCGCCGCCTCGGTCGACGACTCGTTGCGCTTCCTCGACGAGGCGATGGGAACCGCCGAGTACCGGGAGGGCGTGGCCGCGCTCCGGGAGAAGCGGCCCCCGTCGTTCTGACCTCGGCTGCCACGGCCCGGTTCAATCCAGCTCGGCGCGGATCTCCGCGGTGTGCTCACCCGCCGCCGGAACCGGACCCGGCCGGGGCACGACCCCATCGAAGTCGACCGGGGTCGAGACCGAGCCGTCGACGAAGCAGGTCTGGGCCTGCGGGTCGTCGATCACATCGTTCGGATCGACGACAGGTTCCCACCACACGTCGTTTCGGTCGAAGCGATCGGCCCACACCGCCAGCGGGTGCTCAGCGAACGCAGCATCGAGCACGGCGATGAGCTCACGCCGATGTTGAAATCGCCCCGCAGCATCTGCGAACCGTCGATCCGCTACCACGTCCGACCGCTCGATCGAGTCGGCGAGCCCCTGCCAGTGCCGGTCACCTTCGAGGCACAGCAGCCAGAACCGTTCGCCGCCGGACGCCCGATACACGTTGACGAGCGGCGTCTCGCACTCGTCGCGCGGTGCGGTCGACGGCTCGTGGCCGTACCGCTGCCGTGCGGCCAGGTCGGATCCCAGTGCGTACACGCCACTGCGCAGCAGGCTGACGTCTACCACGCCACCGCGATTGGTGATCTGGCGTTCGTGCAACTTGGCGAGAATCCCTGCGACCAGGCCGAGCGCCGCCTCATGGCCGCCGGTTCCTGGTGGAAGCGGCGGCGGCATCTGGCCATCGGGAACCACCGATGCCGCGAGGCCGGAGCGGGCCCAGAAGGCCCCGGTGGCATGGCCCGGGCGGTCTCGATCGGGCCCGGACCAGCCGAACCCGGTGATGCTGCCGACGATCAACCTGGGGTACCGCTCGACGAGGGCGTCGGGTGCAAGACCGAGCCGCTCGAGCGCGCCGGGCCGCACGTTTGTCACCAGGACGTCGGAGCGAGCGACGAGTGCGTCACACGTCGCTCGGTCGGCGTCGTCGCGCAAGTCGAGCAGCGCGGAACGTTTGCCACGATTGTCGAGATCAAAGAGTGGGCCGGGTGGTTCGATCTCGATGCCGACATGGTTG
>JBCBSO010000045.1:0-12719 GCA_039819205.1 Actinomycetota bacterium | reverse complement strand
GGTCGGACACCATCAACGAAACGGGCGGGGATGGGAGACCGGAACGAGCGTGGTTCTTGCTCCCGACGGCGCAACCCCTGCGGTCGACGTGCGCGGTGGTGGACCCGGCACCCGCGAGACCGATGCGCTTGAGCCACACAACCTGGTGGAGACGATCCACGCCGTGTGCCTCACCGGCGGAAGTGCGTTCGGCCTCAGTGCCGCCGATGGAGTGATGCGCGTGCTCGAATCGAAGGGTCTCGGGGTGCCGGTGAACGGCGGCGTCGTGCCGGTGGTTCCGACCGCCGTCATCTTTGATCTGGGCCGCGGCGGGGTCTTCACCAATCGTCCCGACCCCGAGTTCGGCGCACGCGCGACGAACGCCGCGACCGGTCGCCGGCAGCGATGGGGATCGGTCGGCGCCGGCACTGGCGCGCGTGCGGCAGTGCTCCAGGGCGGCATCGGCACCGCGTCGGCGCAGGTCGACACCCCCACCGGCGGACGCCTCTCGGTCGGCGCGGTCGCTGTCGTCAATGCCCACGGCAGCGTTGTCGACCCCTCCACCGGACGTCTGTGGGAGGCGCCTGCCCGTACACGCCCGACCGGCGACGAACGTCGAGCGCTGAGGACCGCACTCGAGACACCACAAGACGCCGCGCGAGGCAGCCGCCTCAACACCACGATCGGGGTCGTTGCCACCGACGCCGCACTGACCAAGGCCGAGGCCGGCAAGCTTGCATCGGTGGCCCACAACGGGCTCGCCCGTGCCGTCCGGCCGTCGCACTCGCTGTTCGATGGCGACACGATCTTTGCGATGGCGACGGGCGAACAGCACATCACGGCGGAGGCCACGCGCTTCGAGGTACCGGCGACGCACCCCGGCTCGTTGAACGCGCTGTTCGCCGCCGCGGCCGACGTGTTCGCGTTGGCCTGTACACACGCCATCCTCAGCGCCGCAACGCTCGGCGCCCCGGCCTACGCCGACCTGTGCCCGTCGGTTGCCCTCGCGAATGGAGTCGCGGGCCGATGATGCCGGCGTGAGGGGCGTCAGATCAGCTGACTGAGCGATGCGCCGTCCGTCACGTCGACACGCGTTGGGTGGCCCTGGCGCGGGCGGCTAGGTTGCTCACGTGGGGAAATCCACCGACCGTCCGCAGGTCACCGTTCCTGCGCTGGCCGAGATGAAACGCGCCGGTCAGCGGATCTCGATGATCACCGCATACGACGCTACGTTCGCTCGACTCGTCGATCTCGCCGGCGTCGACATGATCCTCGTCGGGGACTCGCTCGGCATGGTCGTGCAGGGTGAATCGAACACCATCCCGGTCGACCTCGACGAGATGGCGTATCACGTCCGCATGGTGGCCCGTGCCCGGCCAAAGGCGCTGATCGTCGGCGATCTGCCCTTCGGCTCGTACCAGGTGTCGGTGCAACAAGGGGTGGAGAGCGCCATCCGGCTGATGAAGGAAGGCGCCGGAGCGGTCAAGCTCGAAGGCGGCCTGCACATGGCCGAAACGATCGAGGCGATTACCAGTGTCGACATTCCCGTCGTCGGCCACATCGGGTTGACGCCACAGAGCTACCACCGCATGGGCGGGCACAAGGTGCAGGGACGCACCGATGGCATGGAAGCTGGCGGCCGCGACCGTCTCCTCGAAGACGTGTTTGCGGTCGAGCAGGCGGGCGCATCGTCGGTGGTGATCGAGGGCGTCCCGCGCGAGCTCGCTGGTGAGATGACCGCAAAGGTGTCGATTCCCACCATCGGGATTGGCGCCGGCCCGGATACCGACGGACAGGTGCTCGTGCTGCACGACGTGCTCGGGTTGTCCGACATTCGGCTCAAGTTCACCAAGCAGTACGCGGACCTGCGCACCAGGGCGATCGCCGCCACCGCGGGTTACGTGTCCGAGGTGCGGTCGGGCACCTGGCCCGACGACGACCATTCGTTCCACTAGTTGAGATCCGCGACCGTGCGGGCCGCGTGAAGCACATGACCGGACTACCCGTCTTCGCCGAGCCGGCCGAGCAGCGGCGCTGGAGCGCCGACGCACGACGAGGCGGCGCCACGATCGGATTCGTGCCCACCATGGGCGCCTTGCACGAGGGCCACCTCGCACTCGTGGCGCGGGCGCAAGCGTTGTGCGACCGCGTCGTCGTGTCGATCTTCGTCAACCCGCTGCAGTTCAATCAGCCCGCCGACTTCGACGCCTACCCACGCCCGATCGACGCCGACATCGACCAGTGCGCTCACCTGCGCGTCGACGCGGTGTTCGCCCCGACCGGTGCGGCGATGTACCCGGACGGCTTCGAGACCACGGTGACTGCCGGCTCGTTGGCCGCGGCGATGGAAGGAGCACATCGGCCCGGCCACTTCGACGGCGTGGTCACCGTGGTGACCAAGTTGTTCAACATCGTCGCCCCAGACGTGGCGGTGTTCGGCGAGAAGGACTACCAACAGCTGGCGGTCGTGCGCCGCCTCGTGGCCGACCTCGACCTCGGCGTCGACATCGTCGGCCTGCCCACGGTGCGCGAGCCGGACGGCCTTGCGCTGTCGAGCCGCAACCGTCGCCTGTCACCGGCGCACCGCCGCGCGGCGATCGCAGTCCCCCGCGCCCTCGATGCGGCCATCGACGCGGCCAGTCGGGGAACGATTGCCGATGCGCTCGCCGCCGCCGAGGCGGTCTACGACGCCGCACCGGCGGTCACGTCGGAGTACACCGAGATCTTCGATCCGGACACGTTGCAGCCGTTGACCGGTCTCGATGATCGGCGGGTACCCGGACGCGTGCGCATCGCCACGGCCGCCCATGTGGGCGACGTGCGCTTGATCGACAACCGCGACCTCTTTGCGACCGACGACTGACCGGTATCGGCCGGCGATTCAGCTGTCGAGGCGATCTGCCAGGCCGGAGAGGATCACCGTCAGCACGACGCCGTTGTAGATCGCATGGGCGAGAATCGTCGGGCCAATCCGCCGCAGCCAGTAGGCCGCTGCACCGAACGAACAGCCCACCGCGGTGAGCACGATCACCAGGCCGATGTTGCCGACACCACGCACAGGGTCGACGTGTGCCGCGCCGAACAGGAACCCTTGGATGGCAATCGTCGGCACGACCGCCACCCTCGAGAGAAGGGCGCGCATCACCACGCCCCGAAACACGATCTCCTCCACCAGCGGCGCGGCGATCACCGCGGCGATCACGATTGCCACCACATACGTACGGTCGGCTTGCAGCTCTGTGACGCCGTCGGTGTTGCTCGAGATCGGGATGTCGACCGCCAGAATGATTCCGATCACGGCGGCCTGCACGCCCAACGTCGACAACCAGATCACCGGGGCCCATCCGAGGTCTGACCAGCGGGGTGTGAGGCCAGCATCGCGGGCCAGGCTGCCGCTCCCCCATCGTTTGCTGGCGTACAGGCACCAGGCCATCGACGGTCCGTATCCCACTCCGGTGAGCAACGCCACATAGACGGCGACCGGCCATTCGAGACCGACGAGCGCATCGAGCAACAACTTCGAGACGATCAGCGACGCGGTGAGCACGACGATCGCCCCGATCGCCACCGGGATCGGCAACGTGGCGTGCGGGGCGGGAGGCGGCGCGAATTGCGGTTGCGTCGGCGCCGGTGTCGGGGCGGGCGTGTGGAACTGTGGTTGCGTCTGTTGCGGCGGTGCGGGCGCAATCGGCTCGCTACGGACAGCTGCATGCTGCGGCTGTGGCGGCGGCAACGCCGTCACGATGCCGCCGTCACAATGGAAAGCTGGCCGGCGGTGGAGCCGAGTACAGCCAGGAGTCGAACAGGGCGCGCACGTCGCGCTCGACCGTAGCCGGATCGGCGTTGGGATCGACGGCTGCTGCTCCCAACTCGTCGACGATCTCGATCGTCAGCTCGATGAGCGCGTCGGTCGACTGGGCGGTCCCCACGTTGTCGCTCACCCAGCGCTGCAGCAGCGCGAAGAACGCCTCGTCGCCAAGGAATCCACGGAGCGCGTGCACGACGACCCCTCCACCGTCGTACACCTCGAACCCGAACAGCTCATCGGTGCCCGGGGCGCCCGTGGCAACGGTGCCGGATTGGCGCTGAGCGAGCGCACCTTCGGCGGTGCGCTCGAGGTCGAGCTCGCCGATGTGATCAAGCCACAGCCACTGGGCGTATGTGGCGAACCCCTCATTGAGCCAGATCTCATCCCACGTCGCTGGCCCGACGGCGTTGCCGAACCACTGATGCGCCAGTTCATGTGAGGTGAGCAGCTCCTCGACGTAGCCGAGTCCCGGCGACTCGAAGTTGCCGACGTGGTACATCGATCGCCCTTGGGTCTCCATTGCGGCGTTGGGAATCATCGTCACGATCGCCAGGCCGTAGTGGGCCAACGGGTACGGCCCGAACCACTCCTCGAGCTTCGCCATCTGCCCGGGCAGGTGGTCGAACTCGTCGGCATACCGCGCCGCGTCGCCCGCCGGCACGACGTGGGTCAGCGGGATCGATCGTCCATCGATCGTCTCGTACGTGCCTCCGTCGATGATCTCGTAGTCGCCAATCACGAGCTGGACCAGGTACGTCGCCATCGGTTCGTCGAGGGCCCACCGCCATGTGTTGCTGACCTCGTCGATGGCCAGCAACTGACCGTTCGCCGCGGCGATCGTGTCGACCGGCGCAGTGACGGCAAACGACCACGTCGCCTTGTCGGAGGGGTGGTCGTTGGCCGGCATCCACGACCGCGCACCATCTGGCTCGTTGAGCACGAACGTCGCGTCGTCGGCAGGGAACCAACCAGACGACAAGCTGGCCGCCGGCCGCGTCCGGGCGTTCGGACTCACCTCGTAGTCGATCGTGACGGCCGACCGTTCGTCCCGGTCGGGCGATAACTCGATGACCAGCTCGGTGCCATCGTGGGCGAAGTCGAGGGAAGCCCCAGAGTCAGCGTCGGTCACCGTGTCGATGTCCAGATCGAGCGCATCGAGGGCGAACTGAGCGACATCGGCCGGAACGTCGGCGGTCACCGTCACCTCGCCGCGCAACCGGCCGCTATCGAGCGCATCGGTAGCGTCGAGATCGACGTCGTAGGAGATCACGTCGATGTCGGGCGAACCCAGCTCGGGAAACAACACGTCGTCCAGCGCGGTATCCGCCGGGCGGACCTCGCCGACCTCGCCCGTCGTCGGGGCTGGCACCTCGGTGGACGGCGCCCCGGGAGGCGGCGCAGCCGTGGTGGGCGCCGACGGGACCGCGGTGGTCGGCGCTGACGCGTCGGCCGCGCTCGACGATGGCGCGTCGACCGACTCGGTGTCGACCGGGTCCGTCACCGAACACGCAGCGACCACCACGAGCACCGTCACCACCAGCGCAATCCGCCGCGCAGACACCACCCGAGTGTGCCAGCCGCGCATGGCGCAGTGTCGTCGCGCGGCGCGTGCTGAGCCTCAGCGGTGCAGCGTGGGATTGTCGATCGTTGCTCGGTAGCGGACGGTGAACACGCTGTCGCCTGACAGGATCGCACCGCGGCCGAGCATCCGACCCTGTTCCCAGTTCGACAAGCCCAGCTCTGGGGTGTCGAGCGCATACTGACCGTCGACCCACCGCGTGAATGCGTCACCCACGAACGGCGCATCGACCGAGTCGTACACGGCGTCGCGCTCGGCCGGATCGTCGCTCACGACCGACACCACGAAGTGCGGGCTGTACTCGTTGCACAGTGCGACGGCCTCATCGACAGACTCGGTGACGACGAGCGTCACCTCGGGCGACGTTTCCCACTCCCACTCGGTGGCCAGGCCCTCGCGGCCAAGTATTGATGCCCGAGGCTCGCGATGCATGCCGTCGGCGCGTGCGATCTCGATGGTCTCGTCGAACCAACCAGCTGGAACCGCCGCTTCAGAACCCTCGACCACGTGCAGACGCGGCGACGTCCCGCGGTCGGCGGCCGCAGCATCGAGCGCGTCGAGCACCACCGGCACCAGCTCGGCGGCTCGATCGGCGGGTACCGCACAGACATTCAACGTGTTGCACACCTTGCGATCGAGCGACGCCCGCACCGCCGCACGCATGCGGGCCGCGTCCGCCCGTTCCCCGGCGACCATCCATGCACCCCCAGTGCCGTGCAAGCTGACGGGGATGCCCGACTGCGCAGCCACCGCTCCCAGCTCGGCGACAGCGGGGCCCGAGCCGCGCGCCACCGCTAACGAGAGTCGACGATCGGCGAACAGGGCGTGGCCCGCCGATCGCTCGGGCGACGACACCAGACTCACGGTGCCAGCGGGCAGGCCGGCATCGGTGAGTGCTGGGGTGAGCGCATGTTCCACGATGGCCTGGGCGGTCCCCAACGCATCCGATCCGATGCGGAATACCACGCTGTTGCCGGTACGCACCACGCCACAGGCATCGGCGAACACGTTCGGGCGCCCCTCGAATACAAAGCCGACCACACCGAGCGGGGCCCGGCGAGCTTCCACATGCCAGCCATCGTGGTCGTGTCGGTCGAGCGTGTCGTCGCGCCCGAGTTCGGCGTCACGCCAACCCTCGAGTCCGGCGATCATGCCGTTGCGCATCTTGGCGTCGAGCACGAGTCGGGTCGTCGACCTCCCGCGTCGTGCGGCCTGTTCGACGTCGACGGCGTTGGCGTTGGCGATCGGGGCAAAGCTGTCGGCGTCGTCGAGGCGGCGGGCGAATTGATCGAAGAATTGCGTGATCTGTTCGTCGGTGCTGGTGGCAAGGGCGGCGAACCCGTCGACCGCCGCCGTGACGGCTCGATCGACGATCGCTCGCTGCTCGGCAGGCACGTGCAGCAGGCGACGGGTCTCGGCGACGGCGATGAGCGCGTCGCCAGGAGCAAACGCCGACGCCAGTGCATCGTCGACGATCAGCACTTGGTCGCCGCCGACGACGATCTGTTGTCCGGTTGCGAGGCGGCGGAGTCTGGTCATTCGACCGACCTCATCGCGGTAGCTCCAGCCCGTCGAGTTCGCTGAATTCGGCGAGCTCGACCGGCCGCCGTTCTTCGATCGAGCGGTGACCGGCAGCGCCGATGGCCACCGACCACAGACCGTCGAGCAGGTTCACCTCGACCGGACCAGTTCCGTCGATCGCCTTGCGAAACGCGACGTGTTCGAGGTAGCTCGAGCCGAAGTGCAGACCGGCGTGGCGAATGTCGGGATTCTCCACCCGCTCCTCACGCACCTTGTGCAGCCCGTCGGCCCGACGGCCGATGCGAATCACATTCTCGGGGATGAACGCCTCGATCTTGCCGGTGTTGCCGACGACCACCACCTCCTGCTCGTTGCGGCTCGCCTCGGCGAACATGCACAGGTCGAGCATGCCCCGGGCGCCGTTGTCGTACTCGACGATGACATAGGCGTTGTCGAGGATGTCGGGCCGCTCGCCGTCGTATCGCTCGTCGAGGTGATTCACGTCCTGGCCGCCCGACGCCATCACCCGTACCGGACGAGCGCCCGTCGCCAGGTTCATCAGGTAGAAGAAGTGGCAACACTTCTCCACGAGCGTGCCGCCGGTGAACCGATTGAAACGGTTCCAATTGCCCGGCTTGTCGAGGAACGGAAAGCGATGCTCGCGAACCGCGACCATTTTCACGTCGCCGGCGACACCGTTGCGGATCTCGTCCAACAGTCGTGCGGTGGGCGGCATGTAGCCGTACTCCAGCCCCATCCACACGATCCGCTCGTCTGGTCCCTCACGAGCTGCGTCGACAACGGTTCGGCAGTCGGCGATCGTGGTGCACAGCGGCTTCTCGATCATCACGTGCAGCTGCGAGTCGAGCACGGCGAGCAGCGTGTCGCGGTGGGTGAAGTTGGGGCTGGCGATCACCACGGCATCGCACACATCGGCATCGATCAGCTCCTGGACGGAGTCGGTGGTGACGAGCTCGCTGCTGGCGCTCTCAGCCACGGCACGCTGGGCTGCCACCTTCGAGTCCGGGTGCGGATCGGCTACAGCCGTGACCGTGGCACCGTCGAGTGCCAGGATGTTCTCGATGTGTTCGACCCCCATCATCCCCGTCCCCACCACGCCATACCGAACGATCGAGTCGGTGGGCACGGCGGAACTCGTTGTGGCCGAGGTCATGGCAGGGAGCGTAGGCCGATGACCGACTCACCCCTCTACTTCCGCCAGCTGCTCAGCGGTCGCGACTTCGCCGGTGCTGATCCGCTCGCCGGCCAGATGGTCAACTTCGTGTATGCGATCGGTGATCGGCGGTCGGGATCGTGCGTGCTCGTCGATCCGGCGTACGCCGTCGACGAACTCGTCGACCTGGTGGCCGCCGATGGCATGACCCTCACCGGCGTACTCGCCACCCACTATCACCCTGATCACGTTGGCGGTTCGATGATGGGCCACACGATCGAGGGGATCGACAAGTTGCTCGAGCGCGTCGACGTACCAATTCACTGCAACCGCGACGAAGTCGAGTGGATTCAGAAGTCGACCGAGGTCGACGGCGACCATCTTGTCGGCCACGATTCCGGCGACGTCCTTGTGGTCGGCGACCTCGAGATCACCATGATGCACACCCCTGGCCACACGCCCGGCAGCCAGTGCTTCCTCGTCGATGGCCGTCTCGTCGCCGGCGACACGTTGTTCCTCGAGGGCTGCGGGCGCACCGACCTGCCGGGCTCCGACCCGGCGAAGATGTCCGAGAGCCTGGCCCGACTGGCCAAGGTGCCCGACGACACGATCCTGTTCCCCGGCCATCGCTACTCGTTTGCCAGCAGCGCCACGATGGAAGCCGTGAAGGAGACGAACTTCGTCTACGGCGGCGGCTGACCGCCTCCCCCCCACCGAAAAACCGGGGATTTCCCGCGCGAGGCGCCGGATTTCGCGAACAGAACCGCGATCAGCAGTCGGCTTTGGCCGGAATGACAATCTCCAGACCGGCAAAGAACGCCCCATACCCATCGGTATTGGCGTTCGCGGCGTTGAGCGCATCAACGGTGACGTCGAAGTTCTCAGCAACGCGGATCGGAATGTCGCCGGCGGCAATCGTGTACGTGCCCTCGCCACAGTTGTCGCCGGCATCGGGGATCGTCTCGACCGGCTCGGCAGTCTCGTCGCCGCCGGCATCGGTGTCGTCGCTGGCAGTGTCGTCGCCGGCGTCACCGCTATCGGCTGCAGCGTCATCGGACGCACTTGCGGCCGTGGGTGCATTCGCCCCGGGCGGGATACGAATGACCGTGCCGGGGAACGGGAACTCGTTAACGCTGCCCCACTCGTTGAACGCCACCAGTTCGTCGACGGTGATGCCAAAGTCGTTGGCCACCTTCAGGGGGTAGTCGCCCGCCTGGACCGTGTAATCCTGCGAGCCGGTGACGATGCCGCCCTCAGCAGCACCGTCTGGCGCAACGGTGGTCACGGGTGGCCGAACCACGAACTCTGTCGACGCCTGGCTGAGGTTGACCGTGGAGGCGCTCGCCCCACCCGCCTCGCTGCCCCCACACGACGCCAACACGAGCGCGGCGAGCGCCAGCGGGATGCCGAAGGCTCCTGCCGCGCGTGTGTTCGTGAAATACATGGCAATCGAGCCTAGAGCCGCTGTCAGGCTCCGCGGTGTCAGCCCCGTCACACCAGAACTGTTCGCGGATTCCGGCGCGTAGCGCCGGGAATCCCCGGTCTTTCCGTGATGCGGGTCGCCGCGCAGGAGCTACATCAGGGGGCGGTCGGTGGGGGCGACTGGGGTCGGCAACCGGCTCTCGCCCATCAGGTAGGCGTCGACGCCGGCAGCTGCTGCTCGGCCTTCGGCGATCGCCCACACGATCAGACTCTGCCCGCGCCCCATATCGCCAGCGACGAACACGCCGCGCTGGTTGGTCATGTACTGCTGGTCGCGGGCCACATTTCCCCGCTCGTCGTAGTCGAGTTCGAGCTGGTCGAGCCACGAGCCGCGCTCGGGTCCGACGAACCCCATCGCCAAGAACACGTAGTCAGCCAGCAACTCCCGTTCGGTGCCTTCGACCTTCTCGAAACGCCCGTCGACGCGCTCGACCTCGTGGATGTGCAGGGCGCGCACGCGGCCGGTGCCGTCGTCGAGGAACGCCTCGGTGTTGACCGAGTACACCCGCTCGCCGCCCTCCTCATGCGCCGACGACACCCGATACACGAAGTCGTACTGCGGCCACGGATTACCGGGCGCCCGATCTTCTGGCGGACGGGGCATGATCTCCAACTGCGTCACCGAGGCCGCACCCTGACGGTGCGCGGTGCCGAGGCAATCGGCGCCCGTGTCGCCGCCCCCGATGATCACCACGTGGCTGCCGTTGACGTCGATCGGCGACTGCTCGATGTCGCCGAGCTGCACCCGGTTGGCGTGCGGGAGATACTCCATCGCCTGATGAATTCCGCCGAGCTCGCGTCCCGTGATCGGGAGGTCGCGCCATTGGGTGGCACCACACGCCAGCACGATCGCATCGTGGGAGGCCCGCAGCACCTCGATGTCGACCGTCTCGCCGACGCCGGCGTTGGTCCGAAACTCGGTCCCCTCGGCCTCCATCTGTTCAAGCCGACGGTCGATGTGCCGCTTCTCCATCTTGAACTCGGGGATGCCGTAGCGCAGCAACCCGCCGATGCGATCGGCGCGTTCGAGCACCACCACCTCGTGGCCGGCCCGCGTCAGCTGTTGCGCCGCCGCCAAACCCGCCGGACCCGACCCGATCACCGCAACGCGCTTGCCGGTGCGCACCGACGGCACCTGCGGGGTGACCCACCCTTCGTCCCATGCACGGTCGATGATCTCGACCTCGATCTGCTTGATCGCCACCGGGTCCTGGTTGATGCCGAGGACACATGCCGATTCACACGGCGCCGGGCACAGCCGGCCGGTGAACTCGGGGAAGTTGTTGGTGGCGTGTAGTCGCTCGATCGCGTCGTGCCAGTGCTCGCGATAGACGAGGTCGTTCCAATCGGGGATCAGGTTGCCGAGCGGGCATCCGTTGTTGCAGAACGGGATGCCGCAGTCCATGCAGCGACCCGCCTGCTGATTGAGCGCAGTGGCGTCGAAGTCCTCGTAGACCTCTTTCCAGTCGCGCAGCCGGACCGGCACCGGCCGCCGCGACGGCAGCTCCCGGTCCCACTCAAGAAATCCCGTTGTCTTACCCATCAGGCCCTCGCTGCTTCCATGATCTTCTCGACGGTGGCTTCTTCGTCGAGACCGGCGGCCTCGGACTGCTCGATCACGGTCAGCACTCGCCGGTAGTCGGTGGGCATCACCTTGCGGAAGTCGCGTACGGCGTCGTCCCAGCGCGCCAGGATGCGCGTCGCCGGTCCCGATCCGGTGTAGTCGCGGTGCCGCTCGATCGTCGACCGGAGGAACTCCCGGTCGGCGTCGCTCAACTCCTCCAGCTCGACCATCTCGTAGTTGACCTTGGCCGAGAACGTGGCGTCCGGGTCGTACACAAAGGCGATCCCTCCCGACATGCCTGCTCCGAAGTTGCGGCCGGTGTCACCGAGAATCACGACGCGCCCGCCAGTCATGTACTCACAGCCGTGATCGCCAACCCCTTCGGACACCGCGAGGGCGCCGGAGTTACGAACGCAGAAGCGTTCACCGACGATGCCGCGCAGGAAGATCTCGCCGCCGGTGGCGCCGTAGGCGATGACGTTGCCGGCGACAATCTGCTCTTCGGCCACAAACGGCGCATCGGGATGCGGGTGGACGATCAGCCGACCGCCGGACAAGCCCTTGCCGACGTAGTCGTTGGCGTCACCGATCAACCGCATCTGAATCCCGGCGGGGACGAACGCTCCAAAGCTCTGACCGGCCGACCCCTCAAACGTGATGTCGATCGTGCCGTCTGGCAGGCCCTCGCCCTTCCACTTCTTCGTCACCTCGTGGCCGAGGATCGTCCCGACCGTGCGGTTCACGTTGCGGATCGGCAGCTCGATCTCGACGCGGTGGCCGTCGTCGATTGCCGCTGCACTGTGAGCGATGAGCTCTTGGTCGAGCGCCTCATCGAGACCATGGTCTTGGCCGACGCTCTGATACATCGTCTGCCCATACGGGTTCTGCGGCGTCTCGAGGATCGGTGCAATGTCGAGTCCATCGGCCTTCCAGTGGTCGACGGCGCGGCGGGTGTCGAGGCACTCGACATGGCCGATCATCTCGTCCATCGTGCGGAATCCAAGCTCGGCCATCAGCTCACGGACTTCTTCGGCGATGAACGTGAAGAAGTTCTCGACGAACTCGGGCTCGCCCGAGTACCGCTCGCGTAGCTCGGGGTTTTGCGTGGCGATGCCGACCGGACAGGTGTCGAGGTGGCAGACGCGCATCATGATGCATCCCGAGACCACGAGTGGCGCTGTGGCAAAGCCGTACTCCTCGGCGCCGAGCAACGCGGCGATCACCACATCGCGGCCCGTCTTCATCTGCCCGTCGGTCTGCACCACGATGCGATCGCGGAGACCGTTGAGCAGGAGTGTCTGTTGGGTCTCAGCCAGGCCGAGCTCCCACGGGCCGCCGGCGTGCTTCAGCGAGGTCAGCGGACTGGCGCCAGTACCGCCGTCGTGCCCGGAGATCAGCACCACGTCGGCCTTCGCCTTCGACACACCCGCTGCGACGGTGCCCACGCCGGTCTCGGCGACCAACTTGACGTGGATCCGCGCCTCGGGGTTGGCGTTCTTCAAATCGTGGATCAGCTGTTTCAGGTCCTCGATCGAGTAGATGTCGTGGTGCGGCGGCGGACTGATCAGCCCGACGCCGGGGGTGGAGTGCCGGGTCTTGGCGATCCACGGAT
>JBCBSO010000044.1:0-12735 GCA_039819205.1 Actinomycetota bacterium | reverse complement strand
CCAACATGTCGGCCGGGTAGCCGGTCTGCTCCGCCACGACCGCGAGCACCTGGTCAACTATCTCGTCGGCGACCGCTGGAGTGGGACCCGGCGCGGCCGCTCCTGTTGTTTCGGTGGGAACTGCTGCTGGTGCAACGTCGGGCAGTCCTACTGCTCTCTCGCGGACGAAGCCGACGACGTGGCCGAGGGTGGGGTAGTCGCGGAGGGAGAGGTTGTCGTCGCGTTCGATGTCGTAGTGCTCGCGGATGGCGGCGAAGGTCTCGGCTTGCTTGACGGTGTCGATGCCGAGGTCGGCCTCGAGGTCGAGGTCGAGTTCCAACATGTCCGACGGGTAGCCGGTCTGCTCCGCCACGATCTCCAACACCTGATCTATAACCGGGTCTGTGCTAGCGCTCGCCGCAGGAGCAACGGAAGCAGCAGGAGCGGCCCCGCCGGTGTCCACGCCAGCGGCCGCAGGATGAGGAGCGGACGCTCCTGTTGTTACGCCAGCGGCCGCCCGAGTGAGCGGCTCGATCGGCGGCGCATTCACCACTTCGGGTGCCTTGGCGACCGGCTTCTCGGCGCGTACAGGGCGCTTGGCCGGTGGGCCGTCGTCGCGCACACGGAGCGCCCGTGACACGACTTCGAGCTCGGGTTCGTCGTAGCCGGAGGACTCTTCGAGGAATCGTTGCCATGCGGCAGGATCATCGATGCGGTAGCCGAATCCGAGTTCGGCCGGCTCGCGGTGGCGACCGTCGGCTGGTGGCGTCCAGCGCATCAGCGACATGGAGATCTGCGACCCGAACCCGGCGCCGAGGCGGAGGGCGTACCGCACCGGATAGGCCCCACCCTTCGACAGGTTGAGGTGGCCGAGGTCGGGATCGATCTCCTTCACGTTGGCGATCGGCGGGACGATGCCCGTCTCCAACGCCTTCACGGCGAGCACATCTTCCACACCGACACCCATCGCATGGCCGGTGAAGCCCTTGGTGTTGGCGACGACGAGGCGGTCGGCGTCAGCGCCGAACACCGTACGCAACGCGTTGACCTCGGCCTGGGCCGAGCCACCGCGCGCGGGTGTGTAGGTCTCGTGCGACACGAATACGCCGTTGCGCGCGATCTCGCTGCGGCTCACGCCCCACCGCCGCTCGACGTCGGCGACCAGTCCCTCCATCACCTGACAGATGTGGTCGACATCGAGGCGACTGCCGTGGAACGCACTGTTGGCGGTGACGCCACCGAGCACGTCGGCGATCGGCCGGATACCGCGCTCGCGGGCCGCGTCGGCGCGCTCGACGACGATCGCTGCGGCACCCATGCCGATCAGCATCCCGTGGCGACGCTTGTCGAACGGCAGCGCCGCTTCTTCGACGACCTCGTCGGTGGCCGCAGCACCGCTTGCCAGGAACCCCGCGCCGATCCACTCCATCAGCGACTCGTTCGTCGCCTCGTCGCCAGAGATGATCAGCACGCGGCGGCAACGGCCGAGACGGATCCAGTCCTCGGCAAGCGAGACCGCTTGGGTGGTCGACGCGCATGCCGCGTTCACTTGGGTGTTCGGGCCACGGGCGCCGATGTGTTCGGCGAACTGAGAGTGACCCATCGACAGGATGCGGAACAAGAAGCGACGGTTGAACTCGTAGGGCTCGGCGTCCATCTCGGCGCTGACCTTCTGGATCATGTGCTCCAACTCGGGCATCGCCGGGTCGTCGTCGCTGATCCGGTCACGGAGGTGCTGCAGGTCGGCGAGTCGCTCGCGCCTGGATAGGTCGCGCTGGTAGGCGGTGACCTCGCGCGTCATGTTGTCGAGGCCGGGGAAGGCGGAAGCGAAGATGATGCCGGTGTCGTCGCGCATCGAGTCGGGCAGCCCCCACCGGTCGGGCAGGGTGCCGCCCGTGGTGGTCGCCTTGTAGTGCATCGTGAGTGGGATGCCGGCGTCGCGCAGCGCATCGATGCCGGCACCGATTGCCAGCTCCGACGACGAGTCGAGTGCGGCAACGCGCTCGGCCGACATGCCGAAGTCTTCGACGAGATCGAGTTCACCGCGCTGACCGGCGAGTTTGACCACGTCGTGTTGAGACTCGATCACCTCCCAACTGCCACCGCCGGACTCGTTCTTCACGAGCCGGGTGATCTTCTTGTCGACGATCGCTTGGCGGCGTCCGACGGGGATCGCGTCGATGAAGGATTCGCCGTCGAGCAGACGCGCCAGATTGCCGTCGTCGAAGACGTGGTCGGTTCCCGGTAGGCCGAGCGCGGCGCCCGTGACCACGACGGGTTCACCGGTGACGACGCCGTCGCCGCGCGATGCGGGCATCGCCGACGGTGCAGCGCCGCCGAGTACCTCATAGCCCCGCTCGAGTACGTCGGCGAACAACCGCCCGAGCTCCATGTAGCGGTCTGTTCCTCCTCCTGTCGCAGCCGCTGGCGCAGGAGAAGCGGGGGCCGCTCCTCGTGTTGCGGCCGCTGGCGGGGGAGTCGGTGGGGCCGCTCCTCGTGTTGCGGCCGCTGGCGTGGGAGTTTGCGAGGCCGCTCCTGGTGTAACCGGTGCTGGAGTTTGTGCAAGGGCCCCAGGAGCGGCCCCACTGATGGCGGCGCCAGCGGTTGCACGTGAACGGCCAGTTCCCACACCGTGGCCGGAGGCGTAGAGGCCGGCGAGTGCCTGATTGAACGAGACGATGTCGCCGGTCTTGGGGTGGTTGGCGAACAACGGCAGCACCGTGCTGTCGTCGCCGGCCAGCACTTCGTCGACGAACCCGTGGAGGGCGCGCTTGGGTCCGACCTCTACGAACACACGGGCGCCGGCGTCGTGCAAGGTCTCGAGCCCCTTGATGAACTGCACCGGCGAGGCGATTTGCTGGCGGAGGATCTCGATCATGTCCGGAACGACGGCTGGGCCCATGGGGTAGAACTCGCCGTTCACGTTGGCCACGGTCGGAACGGTGGGCGGCTGTACGTCGAGCCGGCGAAGTACGTCACCCAATGGGTCGGCGGCCGGCGCCACGATCGAGGTGTGGAAGGCGTGGCTCACCGGCAGCATCACCACCTGGTGGCCGTCGTCGACGAGGCGCGCCGCAGCAGCTTCCACGCCGGGAGTCGACCCACCGATCACGGCTTGGCTGCCGCTGTTGATGTTGGCGACGACGACGTAGTCGTCGACGGCCGCGATGGTCTCCTCGATGGTGTCCATCGGGGCGAACACGGCGGCCATCAGCCCGTTGTCGTCGACGGACACACTGGCCATCTCGCGACCGCGCGCCGATACCGCCTCGAGTGCGTCGGCGAAGGGCAGTGCACCAGCGGCGACGAGTGCGCCGTACTCGCCCAGGCTGTGGCCCATCACCATGTCGGGTTCGATGCCATACGCCTCGAACAGGCGGGTCAGCGCAAGATCCACCGTGAGCACTGCGGGCTGGGTGATCTCGGTCTGCATGAGCTGCTGGTTGGCTTCAGCCACTGCGACCTCGTTGTCTGGATCGACAAAGATGATCTCGGTGAGTGGGCGCCCGATCAGCGGCTCCATGATCCGGTCGGCCTCGTCGAAGATTGCGCCGACGATCGGTTCGGTGGCGCGCAACTCGGCGAGCATGTTCACGTATTGCGAACCCTGACCCGTGTACAGCATCGCCAGCTGGTGCGCTGGACCTTCGCCGTGGAACACGCCCTGATTGCGCAACAGCTTCCACGCCGCCGCGTTGTTGTTCTCGAGGGCCGAGATCGCCTTGGTCGCCTTGCTCGCGAGGTCGGCGGCATCGGCGAAGTCGATCGCCACGCGCACCGCGGCGCGTAGGTCGGCATCGGCCGGCGGCGCGGGGCTCGGTGCGCTGCCGTCGGCTGCGGCGTCGCGGATCGTGGCCAGCTTGCCGACCACGTCAGCCGACGAGGTACCACCGACCACGGCCAAGCCGCGCATCGGTGCCTTGAGGTCGGCGCTCGCGGGCGCGGTGGCTGCCGGTGCCGCAGTCGAAGGGACCTCAGCGCCGACGGCGAAGGTCGACCGCTGCGCGGTCAGTCGCCCGGGCACGTGTTCTTCGAGCACCATGTGGAAGTTGGTGCCGCCAAACCCGAAGGCGCTCACACCTGCGGTGCGCAGGTGTCCGTTGGCATCCCAGTCGCGTAGCTCGGTGTTCACCCGCAGCGGCGACGAACCGAAGTCGATGTTCGGATTCGGTGTGGTCGCGTTGAGCGACGGCGGCAGGACCCTCCTGTCCAGTGACAGCGCAGCCTTGAGCATGCCGGCCGCGCCAGCGGCGCCCTTCAAGTGACCGATGTTCGACTTCACCGAGCCGAGCGCCAGGCTGCCGACCGGCAGATCGAAGTCGCCGAACGCGTCGGCGATGCTCTGGCTCTCGACGACATCGCCGACCTTGGTCGACGTGCCGTGTGCTTCGATCATCGTCGCGGTGTCGGGAGCGGTTCCGGCGTTGCGCCACGCACGCGTCACTGCGAGTCGCTGGCCAACGGGGTTCGGCGCGGTGATCCCTTTGCCCTTGCCGTCGCTGGCTCCGCCGATGCCGCGCAGTACCGCATAGATGTGATCGCCGGCCGCCTCGGCATCGGCCAGTCGCTTGAGCAGGAACAAGGCGGCGCCTTCGCCCATCACAAAGCCGTCGGCGCCTTCGCCGAAGGGGCGCGTGCCGGTCGCCGACAGTGCGCCGATCTTGCAGAACTTGACGAACGTCGACGCGCTCATGTTCGCGTCGACGCCGCCGGTGAGTACGGCGTCGTACGCGCCTTCTTCCAGCCCCTCGACGGCGGCGTCGATCGCCGCCATGGCCGACGCGCAGGCGGCATCGACGATGAAGTTCGGGCCGTGGAAGTCGAACAGGTTGGCCAAACGGCCGGCGATGATGTTGGCCAGTTCCCCTGGCATGGTGTCCTCGGTGATGTCGGGGAAGCGGCCCTGCATTCCCGTGCGCATCTCATCGACGATCGTCGTTTGTACGTCGGGCGGCAGCGCAGCGAACGAGGGCGACTTCTGCAGCTCGTCGGCGTACTCGGGGAAGTACACGCTGAGCGCCGTTAGGTAGTGCAGGTCGCCGCCCATCGCGTTGCCCAGCACCACGGCGGTCCGGTCGTGATCGAGTGGCTTGTCGGGATGGCCATAGTCGGCCAGTGCCTGCCGGGCTGCGGACACCGCCCACTGCTGAGTGCGGTCCATCGCCCCTGCGACTTTCGGCGGGATCGGCAGTCGCCATTCGAGTGGCGACCAGTCCCAGTCGCGTACCCAGCCACCGATCTTGGAGTACGTCTTGTCGGTGGCCTGACGGTCGGGGTCGTAGTAGAAGTCGGGATTCCAGCGGGTCGGGTCGACGTCGCTGATGCTGTAGCGCCCGCCGGTGAGGTTGTTCCAGAACGCATCGACGTTCGGCGCGTCGGGGAGGACGGCGCCGACGCCAACGATGGCGATGGCCCGTTCGACGGTGCCGGGGGCGGTTGCCGCGCTCATGACTGCACCCGGGCGTAGGTCGCTGCGGACACGGCATCCATGTCCGAGAGCAGACCGAGCTGGGCTCGCTCGATGGCATCGAGCTCGGCGTCGCGGGCCAGGGCCGCCGCGTCGAGCGTTCCGGGATCGGCCGCGCCAAGTACCCAGCGCATCCCTTCCACGGCGACGCGGTTCGCGGCCTCTCTGGCGAACACCCTGCTGGTTGCCTGGTAGCCGCCCAGGTCGAGCCGTTCGACCGCTTTGGGCGGCAGCTTCCCCGCACCCATCGCGACCGCCCGTCTGGCGAGCGCACCCGCCGCCTCGACATCGGCGATCAGCGAACCCAACCGGAATAGCAGATGCTGATTGCGGGTCAGACGGTGTTCTCGCGCGGTTTCCATGATCGTCGCCAGCGCCCGATTGGCGAGGGCGACCACGTCGGCGCCGACGGTCGGGTCGCTGGTGTGCAGTGCGTCCATCGCTGCGGCGGCGTCGCGGTAGTGCTGGCCGCGGGTCTTCAGGTGCTGCTGCCACCGGTCACGGCTGATCGTCATCTCCATGATCTCGGAGGTGCCCTCGTAGATCGTGGTGATCTTCACGTCACGCTTGATCTTCTCGACCATGTACTCCTTGGTGTAGCCGTAGCCGCCGTGGGCCTGGATCGCCGCCTCGGCAGCGGCGTTGCCCGCCTCGGTCGACACGTACTTGGCGATCGCCCCCTCGGTATTGAGCATCTCCTCGCCGGCGTCGAGGCGGGCGGCGGTCTCTTCGATGTAGGCGCGACCGGCCTCGAGGCGGACCACGTGGGGCACGATCAGCTTGTGGGTGAAGCCCTGCTTCTCCGACAGCGGTCCACCGGCCTGGATGCGCTCGCTCGAGTACTGGATGGCCCGGTCCATCGCCGCCCAACCAGCGCCGAGCCCGAACGCGGCGACCATCAGCCGGGTGTAGCCGAACACCGCTTGGGCCTGCTGCAGGCCGAGGCCCTCGGCATCGCCCACCAACCGATCGATGCCGACCTCGACGTCTTGCAACGACAGCGCCGCGGTGTTGCTCGCCCGGATGCCGTGCTTGTCCTCCGGCTTGCCGTGGTCGAAGCCAGGGACGCCCTGGTCGACGACGAACCAACTCGGTCCATCTGGGGCCAACGCCAGGATCGTGTAGAGGTCGGCGTAGCCGCCGTTGCTGATCCACTGCTTGTTGCCGGTGATCTTGTAGCCGACGATGTCGTCGCCGTCCATCACCCGCTCCGCCACCGTGCGCATCGACGCCAGGTCGCTGCCGGCCTCGGGTTCGGTGGCGCCATAGGCCATCAGTGCGCCCTCGGCAACGGGCGTCAACCATCGCTTCTGCTGCTCCTCGGTGCCGCCGAACATGATCGGGTCGGCGCCGAGGAACGTGGCCAACACCCCGGTGGCGATGCCGACGTCGACCGATGCCATCAGCTCGCACACGCGGTACACGTCGAACGAACTGCCGCCCATGCCGCCCAGTTCCTCGCGAATGAACAACAGGGAGATGCCGAGCTGGTCGCCGCACATCCCGCGAACGATCTCCTCGGGAAACTCGTCGGCTTCATCGATGTCGAGCAGCGTCTGGTCGGTGAGCTCCCCCTCGGCGAAGGCGGTGATCGCGTCGATCACCATCTCGAACGTCTCGAGGTCCACACCGGTGGTCGGGGTGGGGGAAGAGGTCATGGCGGCTCCGTTCGGGGACTGACGGTTTCCTCTCAGGTTTGTGATGCGCGCACAAGGTCACAAGGGGAAGAGGTCCCACTACCGGTGGGTAGGGAGCGGTTCGCGAACCGCTGTGCGAGGATGGACGTCGTGCCCACCGATGGCATTCGTGCGCCGCTGCTACTTGCGCAGCTCACCGACACGCACATTGTCTCGCCCGAGACCCGCGAGCCGCTGTACGTCGACAACAACGGTCGCCTCGCAGCGGCCGTCGAGAGCCTGATCGGCGAGCGTCCGACGATGGACGCGGTACTTGGCACCGGCGACCTCGTGAACGATGCCGCCGCCGCCGAGTACGACACGTTGCGCCAGTTGGTCGCCCCGTTGCCAGTGCCGTTCCTACCGATTCCAGGCAACCACGACGATCGCGACCTGCTGCGGTCGACGTTTCCCGACACGCCATGGATCGACGCCGACCACGCCAGCTGGGTCGCCACCGTGCGCGGCGGACTGCTCGATGGAGGCCCACGCACCATCCGCGTGATCGGACTCGACTCGACGATCCCTGGCGAGCCGGGCGCCGAGTTCGACGCCGATCGGGAATCGTGGTTGCGGTCCGTCTTGGCTGACGATCGCGACGTGCCGACGGTGTTGGCGATGCACCACCCGCCGTTTTCCACGGGGATCTCGTGGATGGATCGCGCCGGGTTCATCGGACTCGACCGGCTCGCCGACGTGCTCACCGAGTTTCCCGTGCTCCGGGTGATGTGTGGGCATCTCCACCGTCCGATCACGTCGTCGATCGCCGGTGTGACCGCACAGGTGTGTTTGTCGACCGTGCAGCAGATCGACCTCGATTTGTCGCCCGAAGCCGGTATGTCCCTGATCCTCGATCCGGTTGGCTACCAGATCCACCGCGTCGGCGGGCCGGCGGGCGCGCCGAACGTGGCATCACACACGCGGTTCATCGAGACCGGCCAGGCGGCGTTCTCGCCTGACTGGGCCGACGCCGCGCCGTCGGGATAGCTCGGATCGTCGGGTCGACGTCCGCTGACGTTCGCGGCCGGCTTGCGAATCGTTCGCGATCGTTCACCGCATTCGCCCTTGGGCACCGACGTCGCAGCGGTACGGTGCTTGCCGTGATCCGTACGAGGTATGCCGTTCCTGCGTTGGCCGCCGGCGCTGTCGCCGTGATGATGTCGGCGTCCACCGTGGTCGCCGACGATCTCGTGCTCATCGACACACCGGCAACCGTGCTGGACACCGCCGTGCGCGGTGAATCCGAGCAGATTCGCCCACTGCCGTCGCCGCAGCCGCCAACCGCTCGCTACCGCGTGACCATCACCCAGACCTGGGACGGTTCCACGCATCCGGGAACGTTGCCGCCCAACCCGCACACCTCACCAGCGGTGCTCGCTGCTCATGGCCGCGCCGGCGACCTGTTCGCCGCCGGAGCGTTGGCATCGCCAGGCATCGAGCTGATGGCTGAAACCGGCGCGATCGGCACGCTGCGCGCGGAGCTCACGGCGAATCCAACGGTGAGCGATATCGACAATGGTCGAGGCATCGACACCGACACCACACCCGACAACGACCAGCTCGAGGTCACCGTCACCCAGCAGAACGCCCTGTTGTCGTTGGTCACGATGCTCGCCCCCAGCCCCGACTGGTTCATCGGGTTCTCCGATGTGTCGGTGTTCGGCACCAACGGGTGGGAGCAGCGAATCGTGCTCGATCTCGGGAACTACGACTCGGGCACCGACAGCGGTGTCGGATTCACGTCCGGCGACATCGATACCCAGCCGCCACAGCTGATTTCTGGTCCCCGCGACGCGCCGTTCCAGGCAGCGGCTGGCCAGAACCGCTTCGGCTTTGCGGTCATCGAGCGAATCGGCTGACCGTTCCCGCTGAGCGGGTGGCAAGATCGGCGGGTGCCAGGATGTCGACATGCGTGTTGACGCGCGCCCGCGGGCCGCGGCCGCCGACGCGCTGAACGCCTCGGGTCGACTAGCGCCGCCGGCCGAGCTGCCGATCCATGCGTACCGCGCGGAGATCGTCGGTGCCATCCGCGAGCACCAGGTGGTGGTGATCGCCGGCGAGACCGGATCGGGCAAGAGCACGCAACTCCCGAAACTCTGTATCGAGGCGGGCCGTGGTGTCGCCGGGATCATCGGCCATACCCAACCCCGGCGCGTTGCCGCCCGAGCGGTGGCCGAACGCGTCGCCAACGAGGTCGGCGCCAAACTCGGCACCACGATCGGCTACTCGGTGCGGTTCGCCGATGAGGTCGGTGACGACACGCTCGTGCGGGTGATGACCGACGGGATCCTGCTCACCGACATCCAGCGCGATCCGCTGCTCACGCGGTACGACACGATCATCGTCGACGAGGCACACGAACGCAGCTTGAACATCGATGTGATCATCGGGTACCTCGCCCGTTTGCTGCCCGAGCGCCCTGACCTGCGGGTGATCATCACGTCGGCGACGATCGACACCGACCGGTTTGCGCGACACTTCACGACCGACGACGGACCTCCGGTCCCCGTGATCGCGGTGTCGGGCCGTTCGTATCCGGTCGAGGTGCGGTATCGGCCGCTCGTCGATGTCGGCCCGACCGGCGATGTCATCGGCCAGCGCGACCAGGTCGATGGGATCCTCGACGCCCTCGACGAGGTTGAACGCGACAGCGCCGGCGACGTGCTGGTGTTCCTCTCCGGCGAACGCGAGATCCATGACACCGCCGACGCCATCCGGCGCCGTGGCGGAGGGCGCGCCGACGTCGACGTGTTGCCGCTCTATGCACGCTTGTCAGCGGCAGAGCAGCATCGGATCTTCGACCGGCCAACAAGCGCACGCCGGCGTGTGGTGTTGGCGACGAACATCGCCGAGACGTCGCTCACGGTGCCGGGGATCCGGTTCGTGATCGACACCGGCACGGCGCGTATCTCCCGGTACTCGCGCCGGCTGAAGGTGCAGCGGCTGCCGATCGAGCCGGTGTCGCAGGCATCGGCCAACCAACGCGCCGGGCGATGCGGTCGACTTGGCCCGGGCGTGTGCCTCCGGCTCTACGCCGAGGACGACTTCGCCGAGCGCCCCGAGTTCACCGAGCCCGAGATCCTGCGCACGAGCTTGGCTGCGGTGATCTTGCAGATGTCGTCGATCGGGATCGACGACCTCGAGGGTTTTCCGTTCCTCGAACCACCCGACAGCGCGTCGATCCGCGACGGCTACCGGCTACTCGAAGAACTCGGCGCGCTCCGTGGCGAACGACGGGGATTGACGCGTGTCGGCCGGCGGTTGGCTCGCCTACCGATCGATCCGCGGCTCGGGCGGATGATCCTCGAGGCCGATCGTCACAACTGTGTGCGCGAGGTGCTGGTGATCGCCGCAGGCTTGTCGATCCAAGATCCGCGCGAACGCCCCGAGGAGCGGCGCGAGCAGGCGGCCGAGATGCACAATCGGTTCCGGACACCGGGGTCCGACCTGTTGTCGATGGTCGCCCTGTGGGACCACCTGCGCGGGTTGCAGCGCGAGCTGTCGGGGAACGCGTTCCGGCGGCGCTGTCGCGCCGAGTTTCTGCACTACGTGCGCGTTCGTGAGTGGATGGACCTGTTCAGCCAGCTGCGGCGCGTCGCCGGCAGCTTGGGCATTCGGCCCGGCACCGATGAGGGGCACCCCGACCGCGTCCATCGCGCGGTGCTCGCCGGTCTGTTGTCCCATGTCGGGATGCGCGACGGTGAGCGGCGCGAGTTCATCGGGGCCCGACAGTCGAGGTTCGTGATCGCTCCCGGATCGGTCCTCACACGTCGCCCGCCGCCGTGGGTGATGGCCGCTGAGCTCGTCGAGACCAATCAGCTCTACGCGCGGCGGGTGGCCACGATCGATCCGTCGTGGATCGAGCCTGCGGCCAAACACCTGACCAAGCGCTCGTACGGCGAGGCCCGCTGGGACGAACGCGGCGGTCGCGCCGTGACCACCGAACGGGTCACGCTGTACGGACTGCCGATCGTGACCGACCGCGTGATCGGGCTCGATCGCCTCGATCGGGATGCAGCTCGTGCCTGGTTCATCAGCCGGGCGCTCGTTGCCGGTGAGGCCGACGCCGCGTGGCGCGAACGTCAACAGTTCCTGATCCGCAATCGGCAGTACCTCGACGCGATGCAGCGGCGCGCCGACCGGGCGCGGCGGGCGTCGCTGGTGGACGACGAGGCGATCTACGAGTTCTACTCCCGTCGTATCGGCAGCGACGTCGTGTCGACGCGCAGTTTCGATCGTTGGTGGAAGGACGCGCGCCACGACGAACCCGACCTCCTCGATCTGTCCGATGGGGCATTACGCGCGGCGATGGGCAATCGCGACCCGCTGCCGACGCTCGATGAGTTTCCCGATGTGTGGCAGTACGAGGTATCGGACACCCACGCGATCGAGTTGCCGCTGACCTACCGCTACGCACCCGACGAACCCCTCGACGGGGTCACTGTGCATGTGCCGGTCTCGTCACTCAACCAACTGCGGAGCCCGCACTTCGATTGGCAGGTACCGGGCCACCGGCGTGCGCTCGTGGAGACGCTCGTGCGCTCGCTGCCCAAGGCGATCCGCCGCGAGCTGATCCCGCTCGGCGACACCATCGACGACGTGTGTGCCGTGCTGGAGGAGCCCTCGGGCAACCTCGATGAAGAGCTGGCCCGCCAGTTGACGGTTCGCAGTGGTCGCCGGGTCGACGCCAACTCGTTCGACGCGACGGCGGTCCCGGACTTCCTGCGGCTGCACATCGTGGTGTCCGACGACGATGGCGACGTTCTCGCTGTCGGCGACGACCTCGATGCGTTGCGCGATCGACTGCGCAACGAGGTGCGACAGTCGATCGCCGCCGCCGCGCCGATCGAGGAGCGGCGCGGGATCACGGCATGGGACATCGGCGACCTGCCGCGCAGCGTGGAGTCGAGCGACCGCGCGCTCGATGTGCTTGGTTACCCGACGCTGCTCGACGTGGGCGACAGCGTGGCACTGCGCGTGGTGTCGTCGCCCGACCTGCAAGAGCGGGCGATGCGCGGTGGCGTGCGTCGCCTCCTGTTGCTGAACGGTGCGCCGGCGCCGTTGTCAGTGGCGCGCGCAGCATCGAACGAGACCCGGCTGACCATCGCCCGCGGCGACCTGCCGCTCGACGAGGTGGCAGCTGACTGCATCGCTGCGGCGGTCGACGCACTAATTGCCGAGCACGGTTCGTTGCCGTGGACCGAGTCGGAGTTTGGCGCACTGCGGCGCTTGGTGCGCGATCGCGCCGACGTATTGGCGGGACGAGCCCTCGTCGCCGCGGCCGCAGTCACCGCCGCCGCGGTCGAAGTGCACCAGCGTCTCGCTCGCTTGCACGCAGCGTCGGTGCGCGCATCGGTCGACGATGCAAACGCGCACCTCGGGCGTCTCGTGCGGCCGGGCTTCGTCGTCTCCTCGGGTGTCGATCGGCTCAACGACGTCGACAACGCCGACGATTTGCGCGCGTTCGGTCCGCGCGGGCTCGACGCGTCGCGGCCCCGCGACCTGCGATCGGCCGGCGCCCCTCATGGTTTCGCAAAGGAGTTTCGGTGATGGACATGGGGCCCGCGTCGCCATAGCTTCCGAACCCATCAAGACGATTAAATCGTCTTGATG
>JBCBSO010000043.1:0-12899 GCA_039819205.1 Actinomycetota bacterium | reverse complement strand
CGGGATGAGAAGCAGCGACAAGCGAGGTCATGTGGCGCAGAGTACGGAGCGATCGGTCCTTTGAGAAGGGCCATTGGTCGTAATTCGTATGGGACCAATCAGGAACCGGAGCGCTACGCTGGCCCGATGGCGAGCGGCTCGGATGCCACCGCCGTGATGTTCGAAGTGGGGCACCGCGAGGAGCCAACGAAGTCGGGTCGGTTGCAGGGCGCGATCCGCGACGCGATCCGCGCCGGACGGCTCTCACCAGGCGACAGGATGCCCGCGACACGAGCCCTAGCCGAGGAACTCGGATGGTCACGCAACGTGGTAGTCGACGCGTTCGATCAACTGATCGCCGAGGGATACCTCGCAGCGCGCGTCGGCGACGGGACGCGGGTCGCGGCAAGGGCCACGATCGAGCCAGCCGCACCGGACGCATCGCTACGCAGCGACACCGGCGTGCCGATCGCCGTCGACCTCCAGCCCGGCGTGCCCGACCTGGCGAGCTTCCCAGCGCGCGCCTGGCGACGCAGCTGGAGCGACGCGCTCGACACGCTCGACGTTCGCGACCTCGGGTACGGCGACGGTCAGGGCACGCCCGTGTTGCGCCATGCCCTCGCCCGCTATCTGGCGCGCACCCGGGCCGCCGACGTGGAGAGCGCAAACGTGCTCGTGACCACCGGCGTCAGCGCGGCGCTGCGGGTGCTGGCAGCGACCCTGGCCGCCGTTCGCGGACGAGCGCCCGTGTTCGCTGTCGAGGATCCCGGGGCCTACACACAGCGGGCTGCACTCGCTGCAGCGGGAGCGCGAGTGGTACCGATCCCGGTCGATGAGGGCGGGGCGCAGACCGAGTACGTCGACGGCGCCGACGACGATGTCGACGTGGTCGTCGTCACGCCAGCGCATCAGTATCCGCTCGGCGCGGTGTTGCTCCCCGAGCGGCGCGCCGCGCTGGTCGACTGGGCCCGGGCCAAACCCGGACGGCTGATCGTGGAAGACGATTACGACGCAGAGTTCCGCTACGACCGCAAGCCGGTGGGTGCGATCCAAGGTGTCGCCCCCGACGTCGCAGCGTTGACCAGCTCGGTCAGCAAAACCCTCGCTCCCGGTCTCCGCCTCGGGTGGATGGCACTGCCATCCGGCATCGCGGCGCAGGTCGGCCAACGGTTGGCAGACGAATTCGCCACCCCTGACGTCGTGCAACAGCACGCCCTGGCCGCCCTCATCGACCGCGGCCGCTACGACCAAATCATCCGCCGCCGCCGCACCACGTACCGGCAACGACGAGCGAACATGGTCACGGCGCTCGAGGCGGTGCCCGGCTGCACGATCCCCGGCGCTGCTGGCGGCCTGCATCTCACCGTGCTGCTTCCCGTCGGCGTCAACGACGCAGCGCTCAGTCGCGACCTGCGATCGACCGGCATCGACGTGCCGCCGCTCAGCCGCTACCGCCTCACGCCGGGAGCACCGGGGTTGGTGGCGTCGTTCGCCACCGCCACTCCGGCCGGCGTCGACGACTTCGCCGCCAAACTGGCGAGCGCATTGGCCGCCGCAGAACGCGCCTGACACTCACCGAATCCCGGGGATTCCGTGCGCCTCGCGCCGGACTTGGCGAACAATTCGGGAGATCCCCTCGGCGAGGCGCTCAGTCGACCGGGACTCCCTCATCGAGGGGCGAGGGCGGCGGTCCGAGCACCTCGATGCCGTGGGCGCTGTTCACCGCTGCCACATGACCAGGATCGATCTCGCTCGGCTCGGGCATCGTCGGACCGTCGGCGCGTTCGCCGAGCTCGGCCACCATCGAGTCGAAGCTCGGCGACGGTTCGCCGGCCGACGAGGAGATCGTCAAGATCCGTGCTGTCGCGCTGAGTACTTGGAAGCTGTGCGGCACCGCGTGCGGCAAGAAGGCCATCGCTCCGCTGGTGGCGATGTGTTTGTCGTTGCCGCTGCGAACGGCGATCGTGCCGTCGAGCACCACGATGATCTCATCGTCGACGTCGTGGCGATGCAACGGCGGGCCGAACCCCCGCAGCATCGTGAACTCCACCGCCGACATCGCAGCATCGTCGCCGACGACCTTCGTGGTCGCCAGATGGTTGAGGAAGTGGTGATGCAGCCCCTCGTCGCGGCCAAGGATGTACGGCACGGTGGCGTCGAGGCCGGTCACGACCTCATCGGCGCTGGCGGGGGTGGGCTTGACGGTTGCGGTGTGAGCGGTATGGGTGTCGCTGGTCATTGGTGCAGTGTTGAACGCGACCCTTTGCACAACCTTTCAGTCGCCCGCCGCGTCGCCATCCACCCCGAGTTCGGCGGCCACGGCGTCGCGGCGCTGACGCGCCCGGTGGGCGCCGCTCGTGTCGCCCCCAACGGTGAACGCCTCGGCGAGGAGTTGGTGCGCAACCAGGTCGTACTCGTCGAGCTCGACCAGCTGGCGGGCGAGCGCTGCGGCACGCTCCGAATTGATCTCGAGCGTGGATGCGACGACTCGTCGAGCCGCTGCTGCGAACCGACCGTTCACCTCGTCGCGGGCTGGCATCACCCAGTCGTCGTACCGGTCCTCGGGGAGCAGCTCTCCACCGAACGCAGCGACGATCTCCTCATCGGTCTTTGCGGCGCGAAGACCGTCGAGGTCAGTGGTCACCTCATCTCGGTCGAGCCGCACCGTCTGCCGATCGGCAATGACTCCGCCGCGCAACACGCGACGCACAGCGGACAGTTGCACGGACAATCGCGCCCCCAACCGGTCTACGTCAGGGTCGCCGGGCCACAGCAACTCGATCAATTCGTCACGGGTCACCGGCCACCCCCCAGCGATTGCGAGGCGCTTACACAGCAGTCGCGCCTGCCGCGATCGCCATGCGCTGGCCGGGATCTCCTCGCCATCGACCTCGACGGCAAACCGGCCCATCGTGCGAATCCGCACTGCTGCGGGTCGGGGCACGACCGGCCGCATCGCCACCGTGCCGGTGACGAACCGCTCCAAATCGTCGAGCCATGACTGATCGCCGGCGTAGCCAAAGTGGTCGGCGCCGTCGCACACCACCAACTGTGCGCCAGGGATGTTGGCGGCCAGCTCCTCACCGAGCGGCAGGGGCACGACGCGGTCATCGCGCCGGTGGATCACCAGCGTCGGCAGATCGAGGGTCGGCAACACTTCGCGCACGTCGAAGTCGATCATCAGGTTGAGCAACTCACCGATGGCGTCGGCGGTTGCGGCCTTGCGCTCGTACGACTGGTGCCACGTGCGGAACGTTTCATCGGCGGCAAGCGACGGGGCAAACCCGTCCGCCATCGGCGAGTCCTTCGTGCCCCAACGAGCGGCGAACTCGGCGGTGCCGGCTCGGAGCTCGTCGCGACTGCGATCGGTCAGCGCCAATTGCGGGAACCGAGCCCACGCGCCAAACAGCGTCAGACTGTCGACGCGCTCGGGGTAGGTCGCGGCAAACAAGATGGCCATCGGGCCGCCCTCGGAGGCGGCGAACAGGTGGGCGCGTTCGAGTTGAGCATGGTCCAGTACGGCGCGCATGTCGTCGACGCGCTCGTCGAGGCCCGGCATCACGCTGCGCCGGTCGGAGCTACCGGTGCCGCGCTTGTCGAAGTGCACATAGCGGCAGAACGAGGCCAGACGTTCGAACATGACCACCGGCTCGGGACGCTCCCAAGCAGCCTCGATGTTCTGCGCAGTTGGCGGCACCGCGACCACGGGCGGACCGTCGCCGAAGTCTTGGTAAGCGATACGCGCCCCGCGCGCCGGGGCAAACTCGATCGGCGGAACCGCACGCTGCCGACCGTCGCCCACCATGACGACCGTAGCCGAGGTCGACACCACCACGACCGAGCCGAAATCCCGGGGATTCCGTGCGCCTCGCGCCGGATTTGGCGAACAATTCGGGAGAAACTTGGGCGGGATGTCGAAATCGGGGGACGCCGTCCGTCTGTTCGGCGACCAACCGGTCACGATCAACTACCACGACGGAGGAAATCACATGAAGTACGTCCTGCTCGCTTACGAATCAGACGACGCGTTCGCCGCTCGCACCGACCCCGCTCGCGCCGACGAGTACTGGGGCGCGTGGATGGCCTACGGCGCAGCGATCTCCGAGGCCGGGATCACCGAGGGTGGCGCCGCCACTCAACCGCCAGGTACCGCCACGGCGGTGAAGCTGGTGAATGGTGAGCGTCAGGTGCAAGACGGGCCGTATCCCGACAGCAAGGAGCACCTCGGCGGCTGGTTCCTGATCGACGTCCCCGACCTCGACACCGCACTCGAGTGGGCCGCCAAATGCCCATCGTCGGCGGACGCGGGCACCGAGGTTCGCCCGATGCTGGAGATGTGACGGAGCATCTCGACAGCGACGACGCCCATCGGGCGGCCCGCGACGCAGCGCGCACGTCGTACGGCCGCCTGGTGGCGCTGGTCGCCGCGCAGATCGGCGACGTCGCCGCAGCCGAGGATGCCCTGAGCGACGCGTTCGAGGCCGCGCTCCGCACCTGGCCGGCGCGCGGGGTCCCCGACTCACCGGACGCCTGGCTGCTCACCACGGCTCGCCGGCGGGCGATCGACGAGGTTCGGCGCTCGTCGATTGCGCAGCGCGCCCAACCCGCATTGGCGTTGCTCGCCGACGAACACCTCAATGACGACCACACCGGCGCGATCACCGACAAGCGACTCGAGCTGCTCTTCGCGTGCGCTCACCCGGCGATCGAACCGCGAGTGCGCACCCCGCTCATGCTGCAAGTGGTACTCGGCCTCGACGTCGCACGGATGGCCTCGGCGTTCCTCGTCGCACCGTCGACGCTCGGACAACGTCTCGTCCGAGCAAAGCGCAAGATTCGCGACGCAGGAATCGGTTTCCGCATCCCCGACGCCGACGAACTCCCCGATCGCCTCGACGCGGTGCTCGACGCGATCTATGGCGGCTATACAGCCGGTCGCGCAGGCGATGATCCCCCGCGTGCGCACGTGACGACGGAGGCCATCCGGCTGACACGAGTGGTCAACGAGCTGCTCCCGGAACACCCCGAGACACTCGGCCTGATGGCGCTTGTGCTCTACACCGAGGCCCGCCGCCCGGCGGCTCGCGATGTGACGGGCCGGTTCGTTCCCCTCGCTGAACAGGACACGACACAGTGGGACGAGGCACTCGTCGACGAAGCCGATGCCGCACTGTCGCGGGCCGCCCGCGCCGGGTTCGTCGGGCCGTTCGGTCTCGAAGCGCACATCCAAAGCGTGCACATGCAGCGTCGGCACACGGGATCGACCGACTGGCGAACGATCCGCGGCTTGTACGACACGCTGCTGCTGGTCTCGCCGACGGTCGGCGCACGAGTGGCCGCAGCGGGCGCCGCGTTGGAGGCCGATGGCCCCGAGGCCGCCCTGCGTCGACTGGATGAGGTGGCGGACGAGGCCGCCGCATACCAGCCATGGTGGGCCGTCCGCGGTCATGCGCTGCGCCGACTCGGCGACGGCGATGCACACGCAACCTTGCAACGCGCCGCTGGCATGACCGACGACGCCGCGGTTCGGTCGTATCTCCTCGACCTGGCGGACCGGTAACGCAGCAGTCGTTTCTGTTCGCCAAATCCGGCGCCTCGCGCCGGATTTCCCCGGTTTTTCTGGAGGACGATGTCGCGTTCTGCGGTGCTGGATCGTCGAGTGTGCATGACCAACACCACCAACGACGCGATCGACCACTCCGACAACAGCGTTGACGTCAACATCATTGGCTGCGGCATCGGCGGACTGACCGCAGCAGCGCTCGCCACCGCCAGCGGGCTACGGGTGCGCCTGTTCGACACGCGCCACACACCGGGCCGAGCAGAGACACGACAACACGAGGGGTTCGCTCTCAATCGCGGCCCGCACGCGCTGTATCGGGGCGGCCACCTCTCGCGGATCCTGTCGTCGCTCGGCGTGACCCCGACCGGGGCGGTGCCGAAGCTGGGGGTGGGCACCGTGGGTCAGCGGGTGGGAGCGATGCCGGGCACACCATCGACGGTGCTGCGAACCCGGTTGCTACCCGCCCGGTCGAAGCCCCGGTTGGCTCGGTTCATGGCGACGCAGCTCCCGCGCATCGACGCCGAGGAGCTGGCGACAACGACCGTCGACCAGTGGCTCGACCAGGTGGCCGATGGCCACCCGGAGTTGCACGCGATGCTCTGGGGGTTGCTCAACCTGGTGACGTACAACGCAGCCTCGGACATCGCCAGCGCCGACGCCGCCGTCGAGCAACTGCGCCTCGCTGCCGACACCGGGGTCATCTACGTCGATCGCGGTTGGGCCTCGATCGCCAACGGACTCGGAGCCACCCTGGGCCCGGACGTGCAACGCGTCACCGGCGAGGTGATCTCGGTCGCCGAGCACGACGGGGCCACCGCCGCCGCGACATCCGACGGTCGTCGATTCGCGGCAGCAACCACCATCATCGCCAGCGGACTTCCCGCGGTGGCCGCTCGACTCCTCGGGGCGAACGACGCACTCGAGCGGGCGGCCGGCCCAACCGTCGACGCGGCGGTGCTCGACGTCGGTCTGCGCGGCGATGTGCCGACGCCCACGCGCTTCGGCCTCGACCGTGCGCTCTACGCCTCGGTGCACTCGGTCGCCGCGGGCATCGCTCCCGCTGGCCACAGCCTGTTGTCGGTCGCTCGCTACCGGCGACCCGACGAGGAGGACACCGTGGACACGTCTCGCGCGCAGCTGCGATCCTTCAGTCGCGAGGCCGGCGTCGACGACGCTGACGTAGTGATGGAGCGATACCTCCACCGTGTCCCGGTCGCAGGGGGCATGCCGATGGCGGCGAGCGGCGGATTGTCCGGCCGACCGACAACCAGCGTGGCGAATCGACCGCGCACGTTCCTGGTCGGCGACTGGGTCGGCGGCCGCGGCCTGCTCGCCGACGCTGCGGCGGCGTCGGCCGAGGACGCGGTCGGGGCCGTCGGCCATCTGCTCGCTAGCCGATCCGCGACGATGGCGGCATGACCGCCGTCGACCCCGCCGAGCTGTACGTCGGCGAGCGACGACGGCTGCTCGGCGTGGCCTACCGTCTCCTTGGCTCGATGAGCGACGCCGAAGACGTGCTCCAGGACGTGTTCGAGCGGTGGATCGGCGCCGACCGATCGACGATCGACAACCCGGCCGCCTATCTCACCACGATGACCACGCGCGCCTCGCTCGATCGGCTGCGCTCGGCTCGCGCCCAGCGCGAGGTGTACACCGGACCATGGCTGCCCGAACCGGTTCGCACCGACGACGACGGACCCGCCGCGATGGCCGAACTCGACGAGTCGCTGACCATCGGCTACCTGCATCTCATGGAGCAGTTGACGCCGTACGAGCGGGCGGCGCACCTATTGCACGACGTGTACGAGTTCTCGTTTCGCGAGGTTGCGGCCATGCTCGACAAGGACGAGGCGCACTGTCGGCAGTTGGCCAGCCGCGGCCGCTCGAAGTTACGCGCCCTCCGGCCAGAACCCGGCCACAGCGAGACGTCCAACGATGACCTGGCCGTCTGTCGCCGACTGGTCGATGCCATCTTGAGCGCCGACATCGATGAGGTGAAGTTGGTGCTCACTGCCGACGTTGTACACATCAGCGACGGCGGTCCCGATCATCGCGCCGCCCGCCTACCGGTCGTCGGCCCCGATCGAGTCGCCAGGCTGTTCGTCAATCTCGCGGCACGCATGGTCGACCGGGCGCCGGGCGCACTCGAGTTCGGGTTCGAACTCATCAACGAACGCGCTGCGTTGGTGGTGTCGCACGAGGGTGTCCCGTTCCAGGTGTTCTCGATCGAGACGGACGGCGACCGGGTCCGCAGGATCTACGGCATCGTCAACCCCGACAAACTCGCCGCGATCACCTGAGCCTCGGGTTCTGTTCGCGAAATCCGGCGCCTCGCGCCGGGAATCCCCGGTTTTTCGGAGGATGACGGGGCTGCGTTCAGGGGCGCCAGCGGGTGGCGAGGTCGACGCCGAGATCGTTGAGCTGGTTGAGAAACTCGCTGCGGTGGGGCTCGTCGGACGCCGCAGCGAGCACGCTGACCAGGCCGTGGCGGGTGGCCACCGCAAACCCGTGATCGTCGAGTACGCCCTGTGCCCACTGACCCATCGCCCCCATCCACGAGATGAACACCTGTCGCCCGAGCGGCTCCGGATCGACGTCGGCACGCAACACACCGATCTCTTGTGCCTGGCGCAGCGCCGCGACTTGCAGCTGCGACGGATCGACCCAATCCGTCCCGGGAGCGTCGTCGGCGCCACGTCCGGCCCAGACGATCTGGCGGTACGCCCGAGAGTGTGCGGTGAACGCGCTGACAGAGTGGTCGACAATCAGGTGAGCGACTGCGACCGGATCGTCATCGCTTGCCGTGGCCCGGGCGACCGCATCGACGAGGTCATCGACCACCCGGTGAACCAGCGTGCGCAGCAGCTCGTCGCGTGTTCCGACGAGGTTGTAGACGGTCGCCGGTGATACCCCGGCCTGCGCCGCGATTTGTTCGGTGGTCACCGCGTGAAGGTCCTCGCGGCCGAGCAGCTCAACAGCGGCATCGAGAATGGCCCCGACACGGATGGCCTTGTTGCGTTCACGCAGTCCACTCACCGATCGAAGTTTGGCCGACACGGCCGACGGTTGACAACTCTCTAAATTTGTAGTCGACTCTAAGAATGCGTCATGGGGAACAGGTTCGGCTGATCAAAGAGCTGCTCGCTCGCATCGACTCGGGGACCAATGTCGACGCCGGGGGACTGCGCAAGAACCCCGTGTCGGCATATACGGACGAGGCGCTCGCGGCACGCGAGTGGAACGAGTTCTTTGCGTCGCGCCCGCAACTCATCGGGCTCTCGGGCGACCTCCCCGAACCCGGTTCGTTCATCACTACCGACGACCTCGGCGTCCCAGTGGTCGCCACGCGTGGTGCCGACGGTTCGTTCCACGCATTCGTCAACTCGTGCCGCCACCGCGGCGCGGTACTCGTTGAAGAGCCACGCGGCACGTCGCGCCGGCTGGTGTGTCCGTTCCACGCGTGGACCTACAACAGCGACGGCGCGCTCGTCGGGCTCCCAAAGAAGGATCACTTCGGCGACGTCGACACCGAATGCCTCAGCCTGATCGAACTGCCAGCGCTCGAATGGAACGGCCTGCTGTACGTCCACCCCGATGTCGATGGCACCATCGATCCGAGCGAGATGTTCCCCGACGACTTCGCCGCGGAGATCGCCGAGTGGAACTACGGCGAACTGACCTATCTCGACAGCGACAGCTACGACGTCGACTGCAACTGGAAGCTGGCGATGGACACCTTCGGCGAGACCTATCACTTCGCTGCGCTGCACAAAGACACGCTGTACAACATGTTCCACGGCAACGTGCAGTGTTACGACACGTTTGGCATCAACCACCGGATGATCCTCACCAAGCGAGCGATCGACGAGATGCGGCTGCTCCCCGAGGCGGAGTGGGATATCACCGTCGCCGGCCTGCCGGTGTACTGGCTATTCCCCAATGCGATCTTGATGCCCTTCGAGAACGGCGCCTACTTGGTCCGCGCCATCCCCGATCGAGAGCGCCCCGGCAAGCACACTTCGCGCATCGGCTTCTATCTGCGGCCGGGCGTGTCGGCCGAGGAGTACTTCGACGATCCAGAGGAAGCCAAGCGCCAGATCGGCCTGGAGAGCGAGGAGGTCGAACTGCAGCGGCTGATCGCCGAGGGCTTCGCCAACATCATCCGCGACGAGGACTATTGGATGTCGGCCAGCCAACAGCGCACCGCCGAGTCGGGTCACGTCGAGCACTCGCTGTTCGGCCGCAACGAACCGGCGCTGCACCATTACCACTCGACATATCGCGCGCTGCTCGGCCTCGACCCGCTCCCGCTGCTGACCGAAGCTGACGTGTAGCGGCACCCCTAGAGTCGCGCTCGATGAGCGACGACGACCGACCGTCGGACGGATCGCCGCCGTGGTGGCGGGGCACGGGTATCACTGCAGGGCTCACGGCACTGTGCACGGTGCTGGTTGCACTGTCGACGTTTCTGTCTGCACAGTCCGCGTCCAACTCCGACGACAACTACGCGGCGGCGAATCGTGCGCTGACCGATGCCAACTTCTTCTTCGAGCAAGGCGTCGACGCCCTCCAAGAAGAACTCGACGCTGATGGGCTCGACGCCGACCGCATCTGCTTGCTGGCGCTTGTGACCGACGCGGCCGCAGACGCCTGCGACGGGTTCGACGAACTGGCGGCGCTTGCCGCCGCCGACCCGATCCTCGACGCCGGATTCCAGGCGCAGCTCGAGGCCGACGAAGCCGCCGCCGAGGGGTTGCGCGAGAGCACCAGAAGCGTCGAATTCCAGGCTGCGCTCGTTCTATTCGCGGTTGGGCTGGCGCTGTCGGCATGGGCGGCGTTGGCCGGCACCGGCGACCGCACCCGCACAGTGTTCTTGGTGATTGCCACCGGGGCCACCGTGGCCGGCGTACTCCGGCTCGTCACGGTGTAGCGCCATCTGCGGGCGCCCGGCGCGACACCCGCACACCTGTCGTGACCGCTCAGCGGCCGGGGAGGAACACGGCGACCAGCGCGTCGGCGTGACGCTCGACCAACGCCTGCGGGTCGAGGCCCATCAGTTCAGCCTCGGGCGCATTGGCGTAGAGCAGCGATGCTGCCCCGATCAGTGTGTGGTACACCGCATCGGCCTCGATTGGCGCCGCGATACCGCGCCGCAACAACGACTGCCACGTTGACGCGAGCGCGACCTGTCGCGGACCGAGGTGCGTCTCCACCAGCCACTGCAGCCGCTCGCCGGGACTGGTCGCCTCGTGCATCATGATCCGGTTCAATTCCGGACGCTGCGCTGCCAGGGAGACGAGACCGCGAATGGTCGCCTCCATCACCTCGACCTCCGATGCCGACCCGCGTGCACGTGACATCACATCGACCAATGCAATGGCGATCGCGTCATCGAGCTCGCCGAGCAACCGCTCCATGCAGCGCTTCCACAGATCAGCCTTCGACGCGAAGTGGTACTTGATCTGCGACTGATGCGCGGCGGCGGCGTCGGCGATGACACGAGTGGAGGCACCGTCGAATCCGTACGCGGCGAATGCGGCGATTCCGGCGTCGACAAGTGCATTGCGCACCACATCAGAACCACGGTTACGCCGCGACCGGCCCGGTGCGGGCGCATCGTCGGTGAGCACCACGCCGGCAACTTATGGCCTCTTGCCAATAATTGCAACGACTGATATAAGTTTGATCAGTCGATACACAAGTGTGTGTTCGATCATCGAGTCATGCCCCGTTTGCTCTCTGCCTCCGACCCCGACATCATCGGCGATGTCGATGCCGATCTCGATGCCGACGTCGTGGTCATCGGGTGTGGACCGGTCGGGGTGATGACGGCGTTGCGTTGCGCACAGCGCGGCGTGTCGGTCATCGCCATCGACCGCAGCACCGAGGTGTACCCACTCCCCCGAGCGATCGGCATGGACGACGAGATCCAGCAGCTGTTCGAACGGGCGGGCCTCGCCGCTGAGCTCGACGCGTGTTCCACACCACTCATCGCCGCCGACTTCGTCGATGCGGCCGGTGACATTGTCGTTGGTATCGACTTCCCTCCCGGGACCGTCGGATCGCTCGGCCTGCCCCCGGTGGTGACGTTCAACCAGCCGGCGCTCGAACGTGCGCTGCGCGTTGCCGCGGCCGACGCCGGCGTCGACATCCGACTCGACGTATCTGCAACACGCGTCATCGACGGCCACGGTGGCGCACGTGTCGAACTCGCTGAGGGCGACCCGCTGACCGGCCGCTGGGTGGTGGCGTGCGACGGCGCCAAGAGCGAGGTCCGCGCACAACGCGGCATCGCCATGGTCGATCAGGGCTTCGACCAGACCTGGCTGGTGATCGATACGACGCTGCTCGACGCCGCGGTGAAGCTTCCGGCCGGCGCCCGCCAGTTCTGCGATGCCGCCCGGGTGCACACCTTCGTCCCGGGTCCCGACATGCACCGTCGGTGGGAGTTCCAACTCCATCCACACGAGACGCGCGAGGAGATGCTCGCCGAGGCACGTATCGCCGAGTTGCTGGCGCCGTGGGGCCGCGCCGACCAGCTCCGGGTCGATCGAGCTGCGGTGTATCGGTTCCACGCAGCCGTCGCCGAGCGCTTCCGCGATGGCCGAGTGTTCTTCGCCGGCGACTCGGCGCACCAAATGCCTCCGTTCAACGGCCAGGGCATGTGTACCGGAATGCGCGACGCCGAGAACCTCAGCTGGAAACTCGCCGCCGCCGCACGCGGCGCCGCGAGCGACACGCTGCTCGACACCTACGACACCGAACGTCGGCCCCACGCAACCGGTCAGGTGGCGCATTCGGTCGACGCCGGCCAGCTCATGCAAGCAATCGCCCACGACGGCGTCGCCGCGCTCGACTCTGGCTATGGCCAACGTCCGTTCCCACAACTGTGTGGGGCGACCTTCGTCGGCACGCACCCGCTGGTCGGCGCCGTATTGCCGGCGCCACGCACCCCGATCGAACCGCTGCCGGACGGCTGGTTGCTGCTCAGCGGCGACGAGCACACCGACACACCACATCGGGTCGCCCGGTCACTGCGAACGACGAGCATTCCGAGCGCCGCCTACCCCGGACTACTCGACGACGGGGCGCTCGTGGTGATACGACCCGATCGTCGCATCGCCGCAGTGGCCAATGACGCAACCACGATCGACTCCCTACTCGAAACGACTGGAATGGTGACCACATGAGCTTTCGCCTCGCCAACCTCGACAACCGCGCCGTGCTGGTGGATGCCGCGGGCGCTACGTACGACCTCGAGTCGATCTCCGACGGTCGGCTCGGATCGGACCCGATGGCGGCGATTGCCGACGTCGATGCACTCCACGCGCTCGACGCCACCCTCGGCGATCGCGAG
>JBCBSO010000042.1:0-12905 GCA_039819205.1 Actinomycetota bacterium | reverse complement strand
GCCATCTGCGGTCGAACAACTCGTGGATGCACAACGTGAAGGTGCTGGTGAAGGGCAAAGCGCGGTGCACGTTGCAGGTGCACCCCGACGACGCCGATCGCCTGGGCGTTGCCGATGGGGGCGCCGCCACGGTCGCCTCGCGTGTCGGCTCATTGGTGGCGCCGGTCGAGGTGACCGATGCGATCCGGCCGGGTGTCGTCAGCCTCCCGCACGGCTGGGGACATGACGACCCAGCGACGCAGATGGCCGTGGCCGCCGAACATGCCGGCGTGAACTCGAATGTGCTCACCGACGACGCCGCGCTCGATCCGCTCTCAGGGACCTCGGTGCTCAACGGCATTCCGGTCACCGTTGCGCCCGCCTGACCGCGACCAGCGGTCGTTTGGGGCGCAGTCACCCCGCGTTCACGCGCTGTCCACATCGCGGCGAGGTTCTACACAGCGAAATTCACACGGTTGTTCCCCTTTTCTCACACAGGGTCGACTTTCTAGGGTGTCGCCTCGTGCCGATGGCGGTGTGATCAACGGAAGAGACAGCGGGAGCGGCATCATCTTCGCCGATGGGTCGACCGGACCGGTCGGCGCCGGTCTCCGCTTAGGGGGAAGTGCCCTGTACCTGTGAGATCACACCGCCGTCGGTGCCGTACGGCGGGTGCACTGCGCGTGACATCCATGTAGTTTGGAAGCCCGCTGTTACCTCGATTGGAGCCGTCATGACGATCGCCTCGGACCGCACCGCCGATGGCACGATCGGGCTGCGTCGCCTGTTCACCTCGCCCGGCGTCGACCCGTACGACGAACTCGCTTGGGAGCGCCGCGACGCGCGCCTCACCAACTTTCGCGACGGATCGGTCGTGTTCGAGCAGCTCGGCGTCGAGTTCCCTGCCACCTGGTCGCAGAACGCCACCAATATCGTCACCCAGAAGTACTTTCGGGGCACGCTCGGCACCGCTGAACGCGAGGACTCATTGCGCCAGGTCGTCGACCGCATCGTCGACACGATCACCCGGTGGGGGATCGACGACGGTTATTTCGCCGACGACACCGAGGCCGCGGCGTTCACCGCAGAGTTGAAGTACCTGATGGTCACCCAGCGTGTGGCGTTCAACAGTCCGGTGTGGTTCAACATCGGGGTCGATGGGGTGCCCCAGCAGGCGAGTGCCTGCTTCATCCTGTCGGTCGACGATCAGATGACCTCGATCCTCAACTGGTACCGCGAGGAAGGCGTCATTTTCAAAGGGGGTTCGGGGGCCGGTGTCAACCTGTCGCCGATCCGTTCATCGCGCGAGTCACTGGCGGGCGGCGGCACGGCATCGGGGCCGGTCAGCTTCATGCGTGGCGCAGACGCCAGCGCCGGCACCATCAAGTCGGGAGGAAAGACCCGACGCGCGGCGAAGATGGTCGTCCTCAACGCCGATCACCCAGACATCACCGAGTTCGTGTGGTGCAAGGCGATTGAAGAGCGCAAGGCGCGCGCTCTGCGCGACGCCGGGTTCGACATGGACCTCGATGGCGCCGACTCGTTTTCGGTGCAGTATCAGAACGCCAACAACTCGGTACGTGTCACCGACGAGTTCATGCAGGCCGTCGCCGACGATGCCGACTGGGATCTGCGGGCCGTGACCACGGGCGAAGTGCTCGAGACGGTACGGGCCCGCGACCTGTGGCGGCAGATCGCCCAAGCGGCGTGGGAGTGTGCCGACCCGGGGCTGCAGTTCGACACCACGATCAACCGATGGCACACGATCCCCGAGACCGGCCCGATCACGGCGAGTAATCCGTGCAGTGAGTTCCTCAGCGTCGACGACAGCGCGTGCAATCTCGCTTCGATCAACCTGCTCGCATACCTCGACGACGACGGGCACTTCGACATCGACGCATTCGTGCACACCGTCGACATCGTGTTCACCGCGCAAGAGGTACTCGTCGGGCGTGCCGATTATCCCACCGAGGCAATCGCGGCGGGCGCGCGCCGAGACCGACAGCTCGGTCTGGGTTATGCCAACCTCGGGGCGCTGCTGATGGCCCTCGGCGTGCCGTACGACTCAGAAGCCGGTCGGGCCTGGGCTGCCGCGATCACGTCGCTCATGGGCGGAAGTGCGTATGCGGCCAGTGCGCGGACGGCGGCACGGGTCGGTCCCTTTGACGGGTTCTCCGGCAATCGACAACACGTGTTGCGCGTGTTGGGGATGCACCGGGACGCTTCGCTCGAGGTGCCGGCAGGCGGCGACGGGCCGCCGGTCGAGTTGGTCGAGGCGGGCCGCCGTGCGTGGTCGGCAGCGGTGCGCGATGCCGACACGTTCGGGGTGCGCAACAGCCAGGCCACCGTGCTCGCGCCGACCGGCACGATCGGGCTGGCGATGGACTGTGACACCACGGGGATCGAGCCCGATCTCGCGCTGGTGAAGATGAAGAAGCTGGTCGGCGGCGGCACGATGTCGATCGTCAATCAAACGATCCCGCGGGCGCTCGCCCGTCTCGGCTACGACGCTGGCCAGATCGACGACATCGTCGGTCACATCGATGAGCACCAGTCGGTGCTCGGCGCTCCGCATCTCGCCGCGGATCATCTTGCAGTGTTCGCCTGCTCGATGGGCGACAACACGATCCATTACGAGGGCCACGTGCGCATGATGGGCGCGGTTCAGCCGTTCTTGTCGGGGGCGATCTCCAAGACGGTGAACATGCCTGAAGACGTGACCGTCGACGACATCGCCGAGCTCCATCATTTGGCATGGCGACTCGGGGTGAAGTCGGTGGCCATCTACCGCGACAATTGCAAGCTCGGTCAGCCGTTGTCGTCGGGCACTGGCACTGCGGCGGACGGCGCGGTCGACACGGCCCAGGCGGCGCACGCCGTGGCCGACGGGGTCGTCGCGAGTGTCGTCGAGCGGGTGGTGCATCGACCGGTGCGGCAGAAGCTGCCGCGCAGCCGGCGTGGGCGCACCTTCGAGTTCCGTGTGGCCGACTGCAAGGGATTTGCCACGATCGGCGAATACGACGACGGTCAGCCCGGCGAGATCTTCCTCACCGTGTCGAAGCAGGGTTCGACGATGGCCGGCGTGATGGACGCGTTCGCCAAGTCCATCAGCTATGGGCTGCAGTACGGCGTCCCGTTGCGGGCCTTCGTTGAGGCATTCGTCAACATGCGTTTCGAACCGGCCGGCATGACTGACGACCCCGATATTCGTTTCGCCAGCTCGATCATGGACTACCTGTTCCGTCGCCTGGCGCTTGAGTACATGAGCTACGACGAGCGTGCCGAGCTCGGCATCTTCTCGGTCGACGAACGGCTGCAGCCCACGCTGCCTGGCGTCGAAGAGGCGGTGACGCCGACAGTCCAAGGCACCGAGCTGGCCGGCGATCCGAAGTCGCTGCCATCGGCTGGTGAACTCGCCGACCAGATGGAGCTGCGCATCGCCGAACCCACCCCCGAGGACAACACTGCGGCACGCGGGATCGTCCGCCCGCCCCTCGATGCGCCCATGTGTATGCAGTGCGGCGTGATCATGAGCCCGTCGGGGAGCTGCTACGTGTGCGCCAGCTGTGGTAACACCAGCGGTTGTAGCTGAGCGATGACATCGGTCGTTACCTATCAACGCACGCAGACGTCACTCGCCGGCGCGTGGGCGTTGCTGCTGGCGTTGGTGCTCACCGTGGTGATCGCTGCCGCCTCCGATGGGCTCAACGGAGGATTCGTGGTCGTCGTCGTCCCGATCTACCTGCTCATCGGCATCGTGATCGCCGTGTTCGCCCGGCTCACCGTCACGGTCGCCGACGGTCGTGTCACCGCAGCGTTCGGCTGGGGGTGGCCCGCGCGCACGATTGAGCTCGCCGATGTGCGCAGCGTGGCCGCCGTGCGCAATACATGGTGGTACGGCTGGGGGTTGCGGTGGATCCCGCGCGGCACCATGTACAACGTGTGGGGGCGCGACGCGATCGAGCTGGAACTCCCTGACGACCGTGTGTTTCGCATCGGGACCGATGACGTGCCGGGGCTGCGCGCCGCCATCGAATCAGGCAGGGCGAGCGCGTCGCGCCGATAACCTCGCCACTACGGCCGGCCATCCGCCCCTCCCCGCTGCGCCGTAGAACCTGTGCGCGTGTCCCCCGGCACGTCTCCTATCCCCTCCGTCTCCACGCCCCCCGAACGAGAGATCGATGGCCATCGACACCGAACTCGAACCTGCCGCCGCCCCTGCTGACCCTCCGCCTCCGATCGAGCGCCACCGCCGCTCGATCATCACCCGCATCGCCGTCACCGCAACCGAGAAGTGGAAGGCCACCCTCGGCCTGTTGGTGGTCGTGGTGATCGCCGGCATCTCGGCGTATGCCGTTGCGCTGCCACGGGAGGGCTTTCCGCCCATCAACACCCCGATCTCCGTGGTGTCGGGCACCTGGTTTGTCGACGACGCTGAACAGGTCGATCAGCAGGCTGTGGCACCGCTGACCGAGGCGTTCCTTGCGGTAGAGGGGGTCGAGGCCGTCGATACCGAAGCATTCCCCAGCTCGTTCGGTGTGGTCGTCGAATTCGAGAGCTCGATCGATTCCGAAACCGGCACCGACTCACTGCGGGCTGTCGAAGTAGCGCTTCCCGAGGGCGTCGAGATCCAATACAACCCGATCAATGCAGCCAGCTTCGTCGGACGTTTCGACGTCCTCGTGTCGATCACCGGGCCCGCCGACGCCACCCCGCAAGATCTGCAGGCACAGGGCGAAGCACTCGCGGCCTACCTCGAACAAGCGTCGTCGATCGAGGAAGCCGAGGTCCGTGACCTGGTCACGGACGGGATCGACCCCGATACGGGCGCCGACGAAGAGCGGATCACCCGATACACGCGGGTGGCCTTCGACGGCGGCGAGTACCAGAACGCCATCGCCGTCGGCATCGTGCGCACCGACGACTCGAGTCTCGACGTCCTCGAGTTCAGCGACGAGTTGGAATCGCTGATCACCGCCGCCGCTGTGCCGCTGGCCGAAGGATACGAGGCGTCGATCACTGCCGACTTCGCCATCGGAGTTCGCCAGCAACTGTCGTCGCTCACCACGAACCTACTCACCGGACTTGCGGCCGTCGCGCTGGTCAGCCTGATTCTCATCGGGTGGCGGGTTGCACTGATCACCGCCGGATTCATGGCCCTGGTGCTACTCGGGGCGCTGGTCGGCTTGTGGGGTGTTGGCTTCTCGCTCAACACGATCACGCTGTTCGGCCTCATTCTTACGCTCGGCCTGATCGTCGACGATGCGATCGTGATCTCCGAATCGATCGACGCGAACAAACGCGAGTCCAACACGCCGGTCGGCGTGATTCGGGCGGCGATCGATCGGGTCGGTTCCCCGTCGTTTGCTGGCACCTTGACCACCGTTGTCGTGTTCTCCCCGATGCTGTTCGTTGGAGGGATCCTCGGTGAGTTCATCCGACCGATCCCGACCACCGTGATCATCACGTTGTTGCTGTCGTTCCTGTTCTCGATCGTGTTCATCCCGGTGATCGCACGACGATTCCTGGTGCGTAGCAAGCCCTCGCAGAACCCGATTGCTCGTCTTGAGCGGCGCGCCGCGCGCGGCGCCGGCCGCCTCGCCGCCTATCCGTCTGGCAACGGAGCGAAGGGCTGGGCTGTCGGCTGGGGGCTGGCCGCCTTCGCCATCGCCGTGATCGTCGCCGCAGGCAGCATCGCCGGCACGCTCGGCTTTTCGATCTTCCCGGCGGGCAAGGACGCGACCGGCATCACGGTCGACGCCGAGTTCGATCCGGGAACGACGATCGAAGAGGCCGAGCTGATTGCCGACGAGCTTGATGTGATCGTGCTCGACGTGCTCGGTGACGACTTCGACCGGTCGCAGTACCTGCGCGGCAACGAGCGGGTGCTCGAGAACTCGATTGCCCTCACCCCGATCGGCTCACGCCCGACTGCACCGACCTTCGTCGACGAAATCGAAGAACGCGCCGACGCCATCCCCGGGGTGCGCGTCAACGTGGCCCAGCAAGAGAATGGACCACCGCTCGTCGAGTACCCATTCGCCGTCCAAATCGCCGTGGATGACTCCACCGTCGACGCGGGCCAAGCACTCGCCGAGGACATCCGCTCCGACCTCATCGGCCGCGAGCTACGTGCTGGCGGCACCACCGTGACGATCCTCGACTCGATCGTGTCCACTGACGGGCTCATCGCTCGCAGCGACGGCGAGCGCTACATCGAGGTGCGCGCCCAATACGACAACGACAACGTCACCAGCAACCTCAACGCCACCGAGAGCTACGTTGCCGAGCAGTACCCGCCGAGCGATCTCGAAGCGCGCGGGCTGGCTCCCGACGCCCTGGACTTCGACTTCGGTGCCGAGTCGGACAACCAAGACGACTTCGCTGCGCTTGGTGTGGCCGGTCTTGTGGCGTTGCTCCTGATGTTGGTGGTGATCACGGTGCAGTTCCGATCGCTCGCCCAGTCGCTGTTGATCTTCTTGGCGATTCCGTTCAGCTTCTTCGGCGTGTTCGCGCTGCTATCGGCCACCGACAACCCGCTCAGCTTCCTGGTCACGGTTGGATTTATCGCCCTCATCGGCGTGGCCGTGAACAACACGATCCTGCTTGTCGACGCCGCGAACCGGGCTCGACGCGACGGAGCGAGCGCTGGCGAAGCGATTCAGGAGGCGGTGACGCGTCGTTTCCGTCCACTGATCGCCACCACGTTGACCACCGTGGTCGGCCTGCTCCCGTTGTCGCTGAGCGACCCGTTCTGGGAGTCGCTGGGCTTCACACTGATCGGCGGCCTGGTCAGCTCGACGTTCCTCGTGCTGCTCGCGTTCCCGGCGTTCTACCTCGGCCTCGAAGCGGTACGTACGCCGGTGCGCAACGCCGTGCGACGGCGCCGCGGCAAGCCCGAGATCGCCTAGCGGCCGAGGCCGCCGAGCATCGCTCGACGGTCAGTCGTTGGCGTCGCTGGTGCCGGTGGCCGCGTCCTCGGCTGCTGGCGCCTCGGCCCCGTCGGCTGACGGGACCGGCGCTGGTGCCGGGGTCGGCGTGGAGCCGCCCATCGACGACGTGGCGCGGTCGATGTCGTTCTTCAGGTCGTCTCGACGCAGCGCGTTGGCGATAGCGGCGACGGCACCGATGATGGCGAGGAGGACGAAGAGCTTCTTCATGGTCCTCCGACCGTATCGGCCGAGGCCCGCCTGTCTCAAGCGGCCTGTGAGATCTCGCGGACGAACACCAAGCTTCCGTCCCGCTCGACCACCGTACCCTCGGGTACTTGAGTGCCGATGTGCAGGATCGACTCGACGTGCTCGTGCACTAGCTCGGCCATGCCCAGTTCGACCTCCTGCGCCGGATCGAGCAGGCCGGAGGCGTCGGCTTGGGACCACAACAATTCGAGCCATCCCGCACGCTCGAGGGAGCCGGTGATGGCGTCACGGAGGTCGTCGACGGTGAGGCCGACGCGCTCGACAACCATTGCGGTGGTGGTGGCGCACCCCGATACCAGCCCGCGAAACGCGCGGCGGCAGCGGCACTGCTCGTCGCTGCACTGGGCTGCGGCCGGCGTAACCAGCTCGCCGTCGAGTGTGTGGCTGTAGTCGCCTGGCGCACGGCCCTGCAGTTCAGACGTGGCGATCAGCACTTTCATGTCGTGACTCCCTGTTGTCGTTCGGTGTAGATCCGACTCTGGCAGGGGGGTGTCACGTTCTGATTGGCTCGGCCGTTCACCAGCTCAGTGGGGTTTGGTCGGGACGGCCTCGCGCCAGTCGAGCTCCCTAGCGGTCGCGCCGCCGGCCTGATTGGCTCGGCCGTTCACCAGCTCAGTGGGGGTTTGGTCGGGACGGCCTCGTGCCGGTCATTCCACCGGGCGTGGGCAGGGCCCGGTGAGGTCGGCGATCAGGCGGGCGACCTGGAGTGTGGTGCGATCTTCGAGGTGGGGTCCCACGATCTGCACGGCGATCGGCAAGCCGTCGGAGCCGAGGCCCACCGGTACGACGGTCGCGGGGAGATACCCCAACCCGGCCGGCGCAATCCACCGGAACAGATCGACGTAGGGCCGGTCGCGGCCGCCGATGTCGACCGCGCGGCCCCACTGTGGGTCGCTGTGGTCGTGCTCGATCGCCGTCCGTGGTTGCGCGGGCAACAGGATCGCGTCGAAGTCCTCGAACAACGCCTCCCAGCGAGCGCGCATCTGCAGCCGACGTTCGTTGAGGCTCAACCAATCCCGATGACGGGCTGCGGTGCGCCGCTTCGTCTCACCGAGCGGCGACGGTTCGTCGCTGGCGGCAAGGTGCTCGATCTTGTCTTTCGGGTGGCCGCCCGACAGCGCGGCGAACAGTAGGCCCGAGAACACGTCCCAGGCCTTGTCGAGGGTAAATGGTCGCGCCTCATCGTCGATCGTCGCGCCTGATGAACGCAGCGTGTCGACGAGTCCCGAGAGCGCCGCTCCGGTATCGGAATCGACCGGACACGCCGAGTCGTCGATCCACGCTGCCAACCGCAACTCGCCCAGCGTGGTCGCCCGTGCTGGCGGCAGATCGAGCCGCCAGGCGGGGGCGTTCCACCGATCGGGTCCGGCGATCACGTCGAGCATCGACTCGAGATCGTCGACGGTGCGGGCCATCGGGCCGGCAACGGCGAGATCGGCTTGGCTCAGCGTGCCGGGCAGACCCGGGATCTGGCCGTGCGCGGGAACGATGCCGTAGCTCGGTTTGTGTCCAACGACACCGCACCACGCCGCTGGTGTGCGGATCGACCCGGCGATATCGCTGCCCAACTCGATCGGCGTGAACCCCATCGCGAGCGCGGCGGCCGAGCCGCCGGACGACCCGCCACATGTGCGCTCGGTATCGAACGGGTTGTTGGTGGTGCCGAATACGTCGTTATAGCTCTGGATGTCGCCGGCGAAGAGCGGCAGATTCGTCTTGGCGAACGGGATGGCACCAGCTGTTCGCAGCCGGGCCACCGGCGCCGCATCGACGTCGGGGATGAAGTCGGCCAGCTCCGTTGCTCCCGATGTCGTACAACAGCCGGCGGTTTGAAACGAGTCCTTGATCGTCATCGGCACGCCGTGCAGCGGCGGCAGGTCGTCACCCGACGCGGTGCGCTCGTCGGCGGCAGCTGCGGCGTGCGAGGCGCGCTCGACGTCGCGCGTCACCACGGAGTTGATCGGGCCATCGAGTGCATCGACGCGCGCCACGAGGTGGTCGAGCGCCTCCCGGCTCGACAGCTGGCGTCGGGCGATCGCGCTCGCCAGATCAGTCGCCGACATCCAATGCAGCTCATCGCTCATGCGTTCACTGTGCCGTGACGGCGACGCGAGCGACGAAGCGACGGCCGCCAACAGGTGGTTACAGCACGAAGCGCATGCCATCGACGAGCGCCCCGGGCATGCGCGCGCTGGCGGTGGAGCGCTCCTCGTAGGTCGAGGGGTCGAGCAGCAACTCAGCGCTGTCGGTGAGGCCCTCGAGACGGTCTCCCAGCAAATGGAATGCACTGTCGTCGAAGCGCAATACGCCGATGGGCGCAACGATGTCGCCGTCCTCCATCCAGAAGGTGGCAAAGCGCGTCATGCCGGTGGTGCGGCACGCCATGCGGTCCGAGAAGTTGGTGTACCACAGGTTGCCGACGTAGAGCCCGGTTCCGAGGGCGTTGTCGACGTCGTCGGTGGGCACGTTGCCCGGCACGATCGACAGCGACTCGGGGTACTCGCCACTGGTCGCGCCGTTGGTCGGTATGCCGAACTCCTTGGCCGACCTGGGGGACACCAACGTGTCGGCGTAGTGGCCCCCGTCGATGAGCGTCACGCGGTCGGGACGCAAGAAGCCCTGCGCCTGGAAGTTCGGGGCGACGCCGCCAGCGGTGTCCTCGGCGATTGTCACCGACGAGGCGAATTCGGCTTCGCCAGCGACGAGCCGCAGCAGTGGCGACTGGCGTGTCTCGTGGGCCCGGTGACCGAACGCGCCGTAGTACCCCCACAGCGACACGAGCTCCTCCATCGCCCGCGGTGCGAGATACGTGCGATAGTCGCCCGGCGGTAACTCGATCGGATCGCGGCGCAAGGCATCGAGCTGGCGAGATGACCACTCGACCTTGCGGGCAAAGGCGTCGTCGTCCCAGTCGAAGCCGGCGTACAGGTTCTTGGCGGCCTTGTCGGCGTGCAGATAGAAGCACCAGTCGAGGTTGAACGTCGACGACTGGAACCAGTTGCGCTGTCCGAGGCTGTTGGCGAAGCCGCTGAATGTGTCGCCAGCGGCATAGATCCCCACCAGGTCCTTACCGTCGCCGGCGGCGCGCAGGTCGCCGAGCGCCGCGTCCGGATCGGGGATGGCGCCGGACTCCACGCGTTGGGTCGACACCGGCTCGGTGTTGAACAACAGGTAGGGGTCGTCACCGACGAACCGTCGTTGTTCGCGCAACGTGTCGATCAGGTCGGCGACGCGCCGGCGGTCGACGTCGGCGTCGCCCGTGAGTTGCGTCGAGCCGGCGACATGGCGCAGGCCCTCGATCAGATCGACCGCCACGCGTCGCTGCTCGATGGTGCCCGCTTGACGTACGTCGGTGTTGTTCAGCCGGATGAAGTCGGTGTGCTCGCCGGTGAGTGTCGCCAGCAGCACCTCGTCGCCGGTCAACCGGCTCGTGGCGTCGTTGACGAGCGCATCGAAGTACGCCTGTTCGTCCCGGCCCGTTCCGGCGGCGCTCATTCCGCGCCTCCGAACACCTCGACGTCGGCGAACAAGCAGGCCGGCGATGCATGGCCGGTACCGATCATCTGGTTGAGTTCGCCCTTGCCGCAGTTCGGCGTGCCCATCACCGTGAAGCTGTCGCCATCGGCCACCCCGCGCAAGTTGCGCCAGAACGTCGACGAGATGCCGCGATAGCTCGGGTTGCGGACCGTGCCGACGACCTCGCCGTTCTCCACGAGCTGTCCGTACTCGCAGCTGAACTGGAACTTGTTGCGACTGTCGTCGATCGACCACGAGTTGTTCGTGTGCAGGTACACGCCGCGCTCGATGGAGGCGATGAGCTCGTCGACGGTGGAGTTGCCGGGTTCGACGTTGAGGTTCGACATCCGGTCGATCGGCGGACGGTTCCAGCCTGCGGCACGCGACGTCGCCACACCGGGGAGACCGCTGCGCGCTTGGCTCACCGCCCCGCCGAGCCCGCGTTCGAGCACGCCGTCGCGGATCAGGTACTGCCGCTCGGCAGGGGTCCCGTCGTCGTCGAAGCCGAAGCTCGCCAGTTGCCCTTCGACGGTCGGGTCGTAGGTCACGTTGAGCAGATCAGACCCGTACTGGAACGATCCGAACATGTCGGGGGTGACGAAGCTCGTCCCCGCGTAGTTGCGTTCGTCACCGAGGATGCGGTCGAGTTCGAGCGGGTGGCCGATCGATTCGTGGATCTGCAGCACCATCTGATCAGGGGCGAGCAGGAGATCCATGGTGTCGGTCGGGCAATTCGGCGCCGACAGCAGTTCGACCGCTTCGTGGGCGATGCGCGTTGCGGCGTCGCCGAAGCCGTACCGACCGAGCACCTCAACGCCTCCCTGACCGCAGAACGCGTGTGCCCCGAAGGTGCGGATCTGGGTGTTGGTGCCCTCGTTCGCGGTGGCGCTGAGGCTCGGATACACGAAGCGGAAGCGCTGTTCGACCGAACCGCCGTCGGAGGTCACCAGAAGTTGGTCGACGTCGCGGCGCACCAAGCTCGAACCCCAGTCGACGATTCGTTCGTCGATGCCGAGCCGGCGAGACTGCTGTTGCAGCAGGTCGATCCGATCGTCGAGCGGCATCGAATCCCAGCTCACTTCGACCGGAGAGGCATACGACCCGCTCGGACGGTGCGGCGCAGGGATCGAGCCGACCATGGCGCCCGCGGTGCGCGTCGCCCACGAGCGAGCTTGTTCGGCAGCCGCTGCCAAGCCCTCGTCGCTCAAGTCGGCGGTGGCCGCGTAGCCCAGACCGCCGGTGTTCCACACGGTGATCATCACCCCCGTGTCGAAATCGGTGTACAGCGGTTCGAGCACGTCGCGCCGCACACGCAACCGTTCGGATCGTTCGTCGACCAGGCGGGCGGTGGCGTAGTCGACACCGTCGGGGAGTGCTCGGCGCAACCGATCGGCAAGGGTCGGCGTCTCGATCAGAGTCATGGGTGGAGACTACGACGCGGGAAGGGACCACCCGTATCGGTGGCGGATTCGCGTGGCGCCGGAGGGATGCGCTGCGCGGCGACGTGGTCGCGCGATCACCCATGATGGAGGTGTGAGTGACACGTTGATCCGCTGCAGGGTGATCGTGCGCGGGCGGGTGCAAGGTGTGTTCTACCGCGACTCGTGCCGACAGATGGCGCAGCGGCTCGGGGTCAACGGGTGGGTACGCAACCTGCCCGATGGCACCATCGAGTTCGCCGCCGAGGGCCGGCGCTCCGACGTGGAGATGTTGCTGACGTGGGCGCGGGAGGGACCCCCGCGTGCGGCGGTCTCCGGACTTGACGTGCACGACGAGTCGGTCCGTGGCGAGACCACGTTTCGCGTCGCTCCGTGAGCTGCGTGCCGACCACGTCGGCGATCGTGCGGTCGATCGAGGTGTGCAGCGCCAGCTGTGACTCGGTGCGGGTGATGCCGGGCAGTCGCAGAATGTGTTGGAGCACGTCGTGGAGGTGCTCGTTCGAGCGGGCAACGACGCGCGGTGGCTGAACGTTACAGGGGGGTGCGGCGGCGAATGAGGGTGATGCCGTCGCCGACGGTCAGCACGACGGCGTCGAGGTCGTCGCGCCCGGCGACCCGCTGGTTGAAGGCGCGCAGCGCTTCGGTGTCGGCCGACGTATCGCTGGAGTCGATCACGGCGCCACTCCACAACACGTTGTCGACGGCGATGGTGCCATCGGGCAGGTTGCGTACCCACCCGTTGACCCCGAGCCGCTGCGCCATCTGTCGGCAC
>JBCBSO010000041.1:0-12917 GCA_039819205.1 Actinomycetota bacterium | reverse complement strand
CGAGGAGACGATGTCGCCGTCTCCGACTGGGAGCTACATCCCGACACCGACGAACTGCTCATGGTCCTCAACGGCTCGGTCACCGTTGAGATCCTCAACGACCACGGCGCCGAGACCCACCCGCTGACAGCCGGACAGTGCGTGGTTGTGCCACGAGGCCACTGGCACCGTCATCGAGATATCTGTGATCTCGTCGAGATGTACTTCACCCCCGGAGAGTCGCTGCAGTCCACAGCGGACGACCCGCGGGCAGCACGCTGACGCCCGACCAACCTCGCGGGGTTTTGGGGAGTGATGGCGCCGGCGGGCACGTACGTAACGCCGATCGTCCAAGTTGCGTAGCGCGTACTGACGCTGCAGCCGTGGGCAACCCGCAGCATGGCGAACATGACATCGCTGTGCCCTCATCGACCCCGCCGAGCCCCGATGCGACGCAGGACTGCGCTCATCGTTGCGGTCGCAGTGGTCGCGGTTCTCGCCGTCGTCGGTGTGGCCGCAACCGTCGATGACTCAGTGGCGGCCGCTACCACGTACGACTCGATTGGCGGCGGCGAGGGGAGTGAACGCTTTGGGGCAGAGGTGCAGGTGCTGACCAACGGCAACTACGTCGTTGTCGACCCGCACTTCGATACCTCCGTCCGGGACGTCGGCGCAGTGTTCCTGTACGACGGACGTACCGACGAGCTCATCAGCACGTTGACCGGTTCGACCGAATTCGACTACGTGGGCGAGGGCGGTATCACCGCGTTGGCGAACGGCGACTTCGTCGTGGCGAGCCCCCGCTGGGCTCATGGTGGCATGAGCAGTGTCGGAGCGGTGACGCTGGTCGACGGTGCGACCGGGCTCAATGGCGTGGTCAATCCGGCCAACAGCCTGCACGGCACGACGGCGAACGACTTGGTTGGGAACTCGAGCGTCACCGAACTGAGCGACGGTGACGTCGTTGTCGCCAGCGAGAATTGGGACCTCGGAGGAGTGATCAATGCCGGTGCGGTGACCCGCGTTGCGGCGTCGGGCGGCACGAGCGGACCGGTGACCACCCAGAACAGTCTGTTTGGCACGCGCCAGGCCGACTTCGTTGGCGGGGACTCCGTGGTCGCCTTGCCTAACGGTGGGTATGTGGTGTCGTCGCCCTCCTGGGACAGCGCCGCATCCGAAAACACCGGAGCGGTGACGTACGTCGGTCCACTTGGGCTCGCCGGTGCCGTCGGTGAACACAACAGCTTGCACGGCACGTCGAGTCACGATGGGGTCGGTGCCGATGGGGTGGTAGTGCTGACCAACGGGAACTACGTGGTGCGCTCCCCGTACTGGAACAACGGGTCCGTGACTGCCGCCGGCGCAGCGACCTTCGGCAGCGGCACGCACGGTGTATCCGGGCCCGTCTCGACGACGAACAGCCTGCACGGCACGACCCACCTCGATCAGGTCAGCCGTCACGGTGTCGGCGCCTTGGCGAATGGCGACTACGTGGTCGCCAGCGGCTACTGGGATCACGACGACACCGTCGATGTGGGTGCGGCTACGTTCGCCGATGGAACGACCGGGATCGTCGGTCCGGTCACCTCGGCGAACAGCCTTCACGGTACGACCGCCGCTGATCACGTTGGTAGCGGGAGGGTCACTGCGCTGGCCAACGGCGACTACGTGGTGGTCAGTCGGCTGTGGGATCTCCCCGGCGCTGAGAACGTCGGGGCGGTCACCCTCGGCGATGGCACGACAGGGATCACGGGACCGGTCACCGTCGGCAACAGTCTGCACGGCACGCAGGCGGGCGATCTCGTCGGTGCTGGTGGTGTGACCGAGCTGACCAACGGCGACTATGTCGTTACCAGCCATCTATGGGACAACGCTGGTGGCGTCGATGTGGGAGCGGTCACTGTGGTTGATGGAACCACGGGCAGCCCCGGTCCGGTCACTCGAGACAACAGCCTCCACGGGCGGTTGAAAGATGACATGGTCGGTTCGCGTGGTGTCGTTGCACTCGGCGATGGGTTTCTCGTGGCGAGCCCGAATTGGGACGAGGGTGGCATCCCGAACGCAGGTGCCGTGACACCGTCCGGGCCCGCCGGCGTCGTCGGGTCGGTCACTGCAGAGAACAGCGTCATCGGCATGACGCCGAACGATGCCGTGGGCTCGGGAGGGATGGTGCCGGTCGAGGGTGGGGGAGCAACGGTAACGAGCCCATCGTGGGACGGCGCTGGAACACCAGACGGTGGGGCAGTGACCTACTTCCCGCCGAGTGGGGACGTCGACGTCATCGACGCAACGACGAGCGCGATCGGCGACCCGCCGGGTTATGTCGATCAACCGGGCGAACGGCTCACGAGTGGGCGCGCGATCGTCATTCCCTCGTCGCAGAATCGAGTGCTCTTGCTCCGTCTTGCACCACTGGATGACCCCGATCCGTCGCCGGCTCCTGTGCCCAGGCCACCGCCGGTGGCGCCGCCGCCGCCCGATCCAACTGGGATGGTCCTGTTCGCGCCAGGGCGCTTGCTCGACACGCGGCCTGATCAACCCACGATCGACGGGGTCGGCGCAGGAATCGGCCGCCGTTCCGCGACTCAAGAAACGGTGATCGAGGTGGCGGGCCGGCACGGCATACCCACCGACGCTGCCGCGGCGATATTCAACGTGGCCGCCGTGGACCCGAGCGATCGAGGGTACGTCTCCCTCTATCCATGCGATGCCACACGACCGGGAACGTCGACCGTGAACTTCGCCGCCGGCCAAACCACCGCCAACGGCGCCGTCGTTCGACTCTCCGAACAAGGCACGGTGTGTGCGTACGCCCATCGAGCGACCGACCTGATCCTCGACGTGTCCGGGTACGCGCCGCCCGATTCGGTGGTCTCAGCGATCGTGCCGGCGCGTCTCGTTGAGACTCGACACGGCGAGCCGACCAGTGATGGACAGCAAGAGGCGATCGGCCGGCGTCAGCGCGGTCAACGCACGGTGGTGCAGGTCGCCGGACGCGCGCAGGTACCGCAGGGCGCTCCCGCCGCGTTCGTGAACGTCGCCGCTGTGGAACCGGCCGATCGGGGTTTCGCGACGGTGTACCCGTGCGATGGCGAGCGCCCAGGCGCGTCGATGCTCAACTACGCCGCTGGGCAGACCGTGGCCAACATGGCGATGGTTGGACTGTCCGACGAGGGCACCGCATGTGTGTACACGCATCGGTCGATGGACCTGATCGTTGATGTGATCGGAGTTGTCGACGAAGCGCAGGCGGTACTGCCGGTGCCTCCGGCGCGTCTCTTCGAGACACGAACGGGCGAACCCACCGTCGACGGGCGTCAGGCCGGGGTCGGCGCGGTCGAGGCACGGCACGAGCGTGTCGTGCAGGTGACCGGTCGGGCCGGCATCCCCGAGAATGCGACGGGGGCCATGGTCAACGTCGCCGCCCTCGATCCGTCGGATCAAGGCTTCCTCACGCTGTATCCGTGCGGCGCGCCGCAGCCGAACGCCTCGACGCTCAACTACGGTGCCGGCCAGCGAGTCGCCAACGGTGCGATTGTGGCGCTGTCCGATCGCGGTGAACTATGCGTGTACAGCCATCGGGCGACCGATGTGATCGTCGACGTCACCGGGTACGTCGTCGGCTGATACCTCGCGTGTGATTGCTCAGTCGCTGCCGGTGAGACGTGAGTAATCCGTTACCCATGTACGGCGCCCGCGGATGTGGTTGGGTGCCAGCGTGCACGAGGGCCCGATGCCCCTGGGGGGAAACGAGTCGACGTGACACGTCACCGACTGGCGGCGATCGCCCTCTCTACGGCGCTGTTCGCAGCCGCGTGCGGAGGATCCGACGACGCGTCCGACGCGACCCCTGCGTCGGACACCGGCGCAACGCCCGAGAGTTCTCGCGCCGAGAGCGCCATCACGACCACGGGCCGCTCGACGACCGTCCGCGAGACGACACCCCCGTCGACCGATCCACCGGCGACGAGCGCGCAGACCAGCGAACCGGCAACGACGGTCCCGGTCGAGCCGGAGCCGGGAGTGCCCACAGTCGTCGAGGTCGATCCGGGCGGACAGCTGAGCCCGGCTGCGCTGGAGCTGCTCGCACTGTTTGATGGGGAGCGCTTCCCGTCTGACACGTACGACGATGGGACGACGAACGGGCCGCTCTTCGTCGAGCTGGCACGGGTGTCTGCGCTCCCGGCGGTGACTGCGGCAGCGCTCAACGGTGCGCGCGCGACCAGCTGCTTCTTCGACGAGGACGAGTGCACGTTGGTCACCCAGGACACGACCGACATGCTCCTCGGCCACCTGACGCTTGACACCGATCCCACGGTCCTCCTCAGCGCCCTGGACTTCGCCGATCCGGTGATGACGAACAGCCCGGTGCACGACGAGATTCTCGCTGAACAGGTGCGCGGCACAGTGATCGCTCTGGGGACCGCATCCGACGACCCGCGGCTGACCCGCGCCGTGGTCGGCGCCATCGGTACCAGCGGGTTCTTCCCCGGAACTGCGGCATTTCGCGGCTCGGCCGAACTCGAGGAACTCTTCCGCACGTCGATCGCGTCGCCCGATGCCGCACTGGCGTACACCGCGCTCACCAGCCTCAACATGGGCCGTCCGGACGACGCTGCCGGCTCCGACAACTTCTACGGTGCGGTCACCGCCGAGCTCGACGACTCCTCGGCCATCGTGCGCGCCGCCGCCCTCGAGACCCTGCGATCCTTCGCGGAGTTCCTGGACGAGGACGATCCGCGCTGGGTCGAGCTGTTCGCGATCGCCGACGCGGCGCGCGCCGATGCGGACCCGATGATCCGGAGGAACGCGCTCAAGATCTGGGGATCGCTCGGTGATCCGGTCGTGATCCCGACCCTGATCGCCGACCACCTCGACGATGAAGTCTCCGCTGAGATCGACTACGTCTTCGAGCGGTACGACGGCAACGAGGTCGATAGCGGTGTCATTCATGGGAGCGTCTCGCTCGCCGCGCTCGAGGTGATCACCGAACTCACCGGCGGGACCGACTTCGAGTTCGACGTCTTCGACTACGAGTTCGAGCGCGGCTTCGACGCGCCACCGATCGGCGAGCAGGTCGCCGAACAAGCGGTGCCCGATGCACGGGAGTGGTTCGCGGCGAACGAGGCCGCTATCGCCGCAGCGGCGAACGGCTGAGGCCGGCGGTGCGCCGGCGGTCGATGACCGGGTCACTTACCGTGCAGCCCTGGGGCGTCGCGGACCTGATCGCTCCCTCAGCGGGCCAACCAGTCGGCAACCAAATGAGCGCACTGGGCCGGTCGGTCGATGGGGATCGTGTGCGCGGCGCCCGCGATGGTGTGCAGCTCGACACGCCCAGGGTCGGCGGCGTGCAATGCCTCGCCGTTCGCCGGCGGTGCCGACTGGTCGAGCTCGCCTTGCACAACGAGCATGGGCGCTGATCCTCCGGCCCACCACACCGACAGGGGCCCGGCGTCGGCGTCCTTGATTCGGGCGGCCGCGCGCGACGGCGACCGCCACCACAGCGACGGATCGCCACCATCTTCGAAGTAGGCGCGGCCGAACGCGGCGACGCGATCCTGCATCGACAGTGAGTCATCGCGCGCCTCCGCCATCGCCTGATGAAACAGATCGGTCGACGGAAACATCGGGCCGGCGGCAAACAACACGATGCCGCACACGAGATCGGGCCACAGCGTGGCGGTCATCCTCATGACCCGATTGCCGAAGGCATGGCCGATAACCACCGCCGGACCAGCGTCGAGGTGGCGCAGTACAGCGACCACGTCCCCGGCGAGATCAGCGAGCGTGTGGCCCTCGACTGGGAGCGTCGACCCTTCGCAACCTCTCGGCTGGACCAGCACCACGCGCCGCCCGCTGCTCTCTGCGAGTTCGCCGGCGAACGGTACGAGGTCGTCGATTGGTCGGGTTCCGGCTGGCCAACACACCACGTCGGGGAGCGATCTGTCGACCTCGCTGACCGACACCACCTCATACGCGACGTGACCGCCGAGACGCTCTACCTGGTTCATCAGTCGAAGTCCTTCCTTCCATCGGTTGCCAATTCCGGAGGTGGGCGTCGAAATGCGCATCCCTCGACGACATCATCGCCTCCGAACAACATGCCGCCCGACCCGACTGCGGCGTCGTCACCGCCCGCGTTCGCTGATCAGCGCCAACCGGTCGACAGCGCGTCGAGCACGGTGACGAACTCAACGTCGGTACGCGAGATGCGCAAGTAGTCACGATCGTAAGGCACCAGCTCGATGTGCCCGGACCGAGGGTGATGGATCCCGGCGTGATCAGGTGGACTGGCCGGCGAACTGGGCGTTGTAGAGACGCCAGTAAGGGCCGCACGCCTCGAGCAGCGAGTCGTGGTTGCCCTGCTCGCGGATCCGGCCATCTTCCATCACGAGGATCACGTCGGCGCCCCGGATCGTCGACAGGCGGTGGGCGATCACGAAGCTCGTGCGGTTCTGACGCAGCGCGTTCATCGCCTCCTGGATCAGCACCTCGGTGCGGGTGTCGACCGAACTCGTCGCCTCGTCGAGGATCAGGATCGACGGGTCGTTGAGAAATGCTCGGGCGATGGTCATCAACTGCTTCTCGCCGGTGGAGATGTTGTCGCCTTCGTCGTTGATCATCGTGTCGTAGCCGGCCGGGAGGGCCTGCACGAACCGGTCGACGTAGGTGACCCTGGCGGCTTCGAGCATCTGCTCCTCGGTGGCGTCCGGGTTGCCGTACATCAAGTTGTCGCGGATCGTGCCGCCAAACAGCCACGTGTCCTGCAACACCATCCCGATGTCGGCGCGCAGTTCGTGGCGCGGGAACGACGCGATGTCGCGACCGTCGAGCATGATCCGGCCGCCGTCGAGGTCGTAGAACCGCATGATGAGGTTGACCAGCGTCGTCTTGCCGGCGCCCGTCGGCCCAACGATCGCCACGGTCTGGCCGGGCTCAGCAACCACGTTCAACCCGGCGATCAGCGGGGTGTCGGGGTCGTAGGAGAAGTGCACGTCGTCGAACACGACCCGGCCCTTCACGGGCACCGGGTCGGCGGTCGGATCCTGCTCGGCCGACTGCTCCTCGGCGTCGAGCAGCTCGAGCACCCGCTCGAGCGACGCGATGCCCGACTGGAACGTCGCCGCCATCGAGGCGAGGTGGGTCAACGGCTGGGAGAACTGTCGGGCGTACTGGATCATCGCCTGCATCCCGCCGATGCTCAGCGAGCCCGACGAGATCTGCAGGCCACCGAACACGGCGATCAGGATGTACTGCACGTTGCCCATGAACAGGATCGCTGGCTGAATCAGGTTGGCCATGAACTGGGCGCTGAAACTCGCCTCGTAGAGCTGGTCGTTGTCCTCCTGGAAACGCTCCTCGGCTTCGCGCTGGCGCCCGAAGCTCTTGACGATGGTGTGCCCGGTGAACACCTCCTCCGCCTGAGCGTTGAGGCTGCCGGTGTGACGCCACTGCGCCATGAAGCGCGGCCGGGCCTTGCCACCGATGATCTTCATCAGCCACACCGACACCGGCACCGTGATGAGCGCCACGAATGCGAGCAGCGGCGAGATCGTGAACATCATGATCGCCACGCCGAGCAGCGTGAGCAGCGACGTGAGGATCTGGCTGATCGTCTGCTGCAGACTCTGGCTGAGGTTGTCGATGTCGTTGGTGACTCGGCTGAGGAGGTCGCCGCGGGGTTGGCGATCGACGTAGCTGAGCGGGAGGTGGTTGAGCTTTCGCTCGACAGCTCCGCGCAGCGCGAACATGGACCGCTGCACGACGCCGGCGAGCACGTACGCCTGCGAGTACGACAGAATCCACGACGCCACGTACACGCCGCTGACCATGAACAGCTGTCGGTGCAGCGCGTCGAAGTCGATGCCGTCGGGGCCGGTGACGCCGTCGACGATGATGTTGGTCGCCTCGCCGAGCAGACGGGGCCCGATGACCACGAGGCACACACTGAGGAACGTCGCAACGAACACGAACGCCAGCAGCGGTCGCTCCTTGCCGAGGATCTCCCCGAGGCGTCTCAGGGTCTGACTGAAGTTGTCGCTGCGCTCGGAGGGGATGCCGACGCCGCCGCCGGGGCCGAAGCTGTTGCGCCGCGCCTCGGTCCCGGCCGTCGCGAGCAACTTCTTGTCGTCCACCTGTTGACCAGGTGGCGCGACACCACCGTCGCCGTTCGTGCCGTTTGCGCCGGGTGGATGTTCCGGTTGACCTGGGCTCGGGGACCCGCCGTTGTTGGAAGTGTCGGCGCTCATGCCACCGCTCCCTGGCCGATCTGCGAGTCGACGATCTCGATGTAGGTCGGGCACGTCTCGAGCAGCTCAGCATGGGTGCCGCGACCGATGATGCGGCCATCGTCGAGCACGAGGATCTGGTCGGCGTCGGTGATCGTCGACACGCGTTGCGCGACGATCAGCACAGCCGCATTGGCCGTGTGCGGTTGCAACGCCGCCCGCAACCGGGCGTCGGTGGCGAGGTCGAGCGCCGAGAACGAGTCGTCGAACACGTACAGCTCGGGTCTCACCACGAGCGCCCGGGCGATGCACAGACGCTGGCGCTGACCGCCCGACACGTTGGTGCCGCCCTGGGTGATCGGTGCGTCCAGCCCCTCGGGCATCGTCTGCACGAAGCCGGCGGCCTGTGCCACCTCCAGCGCCTCCCACAGTTCCTCGTCGGTGGCGTCGGGTCGCCCGTAGCGCAGGTTCGAGGCCACGGTGCCAGAGAACAGGAACGGCTTCTGCGGCACGTAGCCGACCCGACTCCACAGCAGGTCGAGGTCGAGACGGCGCACATCGACGCCGTCGACGAGCACCGTCCCCTCGGTGGCATCGGCGAGACGCGACACCAGGTTGACCAGCGTGGTCTTGCCCGCTCCAGTGCTCCCGATGATCGCCGTGGTTGTGCCGGCATCGACACGGAACGACAGATCGCAGAGCACCGGCCGGTCGGCGCCCGGGTAGGCGAACGCGACGTCGCGGAACTCGAGCGTGCCGTGTTCGGGCGTCTCGGTCACCGGGTCGTCGGGCTGGCGCACGGTCGACTCGGTCTCAAGCACCTCGACCACCCGCTCGGCGGCGACCGCCGCGCGAGGGATCATCGACACCATGAAGGTGACCATCACGACGGCGAACAGGATCTGGATCAGGTAGGTGAGGTAGGCGACCATCGCCCCGATCTCCATGTCGCCGGCACCGATGCGATCACCGCCGATCCAGATCACCGACACGCTCGAGATGTTGATGATCAGCATCACCGTCGGGAACGTCGCGGCCATCAGGCGCCCAGCCCGCAGTGCGGTCTGGGTGAGCTCGTCGTTGGCTTGCTCGAACCGCTCGGTCTCCAGCGGCTCGCGGACGAACGCCCGCACCACCCGCATGCCGGCGATCTGCTCGCGCAGCACGAGGTTCACCCGGTCGATGCGCAATTGCATCGCCTGGAACGACGGGATCATCCGATACACGATCGTTCCGAGCGAGATCACCGCCGCGGGGATCGCGAACAGGATGATCACCGACAGCCCGAGGTCCTCACGGACGGCAAAGAAGATGCCGATCACCAGGTTGAGCGGGGCGGTGATCATCATCGTCACCGCCATCACGACGAGCATCTGGATCTGCTGGACGTCGTTGGTGGTACGGGTGATCAGGGACGGCGCACCGAACTGGCCGACCTCGCGCGCCGAGAAGCCGGTCACGGTGTGGAACAGGTCGCGGCGGACGTCGCGCCCGAACGCCATCGCGGCCTGCGCCGCGTACCAGACGGCGGCCGCCGCGAACACGATCTGCACGAGCGTGAACACCATCATCACGCCACCCATCGTGAGGATGTAGTCGTTGTCGCCGAGCAGCACGCCGTTGTCGATCAGCAGCGCGTTGATGGTCGGGAGGGTGAGCGCCGCGAACGTCTGGATCGCCTGGAGGACGACGACCAGAGTGAGCAGTTGCCGATAGGGCCCGAGGTGGCTCTTGAGGAGCTGCCAGAGCTTCATAACGTCTCCTCGCCTGACTGCGCGCGGCCGACGCCGTGGAGGACGAGGTCGACGATGTCGGTTGCGCTCGCTGCCTCGGCGGCGATCAGCGGATGGGTGAGCGACATCGTCAGCGCTCGGAGGTAGCGGGCGGCCGTTGCCGGTTCGGTGCGGATGCGGCTCGCGTGGGCGGCGAACAGCTCCGCCAGTTCCGGACTATCGGTCATCGGACCGCGCACCTGCTCGTGGCGCTTCGGGCTGAGATGCGAGAGCAACGTCCAGACGTCGACCACGCGCCTCTGGAGCAACACGGTGGCCTCCAGCAGTTGGTCCTCGAAGGATCGATGCCGGTCGATCCCCCGCAGGGCCGCCTCCAACGGCGCCTGGTCGACGGTGGCGTCGAGGACCGCGTCGAGCAACTCGTCCTTGTCGGCGAAGACGCGGAAGATGGTCCCTTCCGCGATGCCGGCGGCGGTGGCGATCTGTTTGGTGGTGATTGTTTCACCGTGCTCGACGAGCAATGGCCGAACCGCCTCGACGATCGCGGCTCGACGCTCCTTCGGCGCCATCGCGGTGGCCCGCTTCGTCGGTGCGGCCGCGGGCGGTCGCGTCGCTGCTTGGGTGGTCACGGCGGCGCACTCTAGTGTGAGTGAGCACTCACTCACTCAAGAACACGGACGAGCCCGCCGACTGAGAGCCGCGTCGTACCTGTTGGCCGAGTGCCCGGAGTGGGATTTGAACCCACACTCTCCCGAAGGAGAAGGGGGGTATGTTCGTCCGACGCCGTCCACGTGGTGTGACGGAGTCCGTTGAGAACGCTGTGACCTGGACTCACGCGTCCGGCCTGTCCATCTGGAGCGTTCGAGTAGGTCTCAATCCGTCCAGTCCTGTGCACCTTTGTGCACCTCACTAGTTGGTCGCAACGCGCCGGACGGGGTGGCCTGCGGTGGGACAGGGCGCGATATCGAGCGGTTTGGTTGAGCGCATCGGTGACGAACTGCGGCGGGTTCGTCGTTCTCTGTTGAGGAGCGATATCGAGTGGCCGAACGGTACTGACACATGTCCAAGCGGGCGGGTCAACACCACTTCGGGGTTGATCTGGCCTTGTCGGTATGTGCGGATGGAGCCCTGTTAAGAACGCGGGGTGGTTTGGGCCCTGTAGGTGTGATGGCTGGTTTGCATGTGGACGCTGTGGAGGCGGCGTACCGGCGCGTACATGGTCGGTTGTGGCGAGCGTTGTTGGCGTATTGCGGTGATCCCGATGTTGCCAGCGATGCCGAGGCGGAGGCGTTCGTGCAGGCCATCGCCCGTGGGGACGGGATCGATGACGTCGAGCGGTGGGTGTGGCGTGCGTCGTTTCGTATCGCTGCGGGACTGCTCACTGTCGAACGGACAGTCAGCGTGGTGCCTGATCGTGGTGATGGTCGGGTCCCGTTCTCCGTGGTCGAGTTCGTCAGTGAGTTGTCGATGCTGTCACCACAACAACGCGCCTGTGTGGTCTTGCGGCACGTCGGTGGCTACTCGTCAGCAGAGATCGCTGAGATCTTGGACACCTCGACGGGGACGGTCAGCGTGCAACTGAATCGAGCACACAACGCCCTCGCTGCGAGTGGTTCTGCTGATGTTGCGAGGGAGGCCCAGTGAACGACGAGACTGATGCCAAGGTCGCGGAGCGGTTCAACGTTGTTGAGGCTGCCAACCCGCCTGATCTGTGGCCACGCATCACCCGCGACGCCGGTCTCGCACGACGCGACCGAACCGTGTCGATCGCCGTCATTGCTGCAGTTGCCGCGTGCGTGGTCGCGCTAGTCGCTGGGCTTGTATCTGTCGTCGCGTTGCGTTCGGCTGATCAAGACGGCCCGCCCGCGACACAGCTTGTCCCCTCGACCAGCACCACCGTGCCACCGGTCGGCCTGTCGAGCTGCTTGCAACGAGCGACATGCGCGCCTGCTGAGTGGGACGCAATCGACATCGGCGACCGAGTGATCGACGTCGTGTACTACGTCGATGCCGAGTGCACGGGAGCGTTGATCGGCACACAATCCAACGAGAACGACACGGCCGTGGAGATCTCGGTGTTCGTTGAACGCGCCCCCGACATCGAGTGCTCCGGCGACGTACTGCAACGATCCACGACAGTCCTCCTCGAGGGATCAGTTGCCGATCTCGCCGAGCCTGTCCCCCAACGCGCGCTCACCGGTTGCCGCAACCCTGACAGCGTCATCGCATCGCCAACCAGCGCCACCGCCGGCGACACCACCACACCGGATTGTCGAGTGGAGTTCGTTGACCAGTTCCCCGTGTACCCGTCGGCGCGGCTGCTTCAAGAGTACGAGGCGACCAAGGCACAGGTCGGGTTTGAAGGCTCCGCCAGTGAACCAATCAAGATCGACACCCCAGGTACCTACACACTCAAGGCCTACGTCGACGACGACTGGGACCTCAACGCTTGCGGCTGGGGTTGGCCCGCAGCTGAGCTCGACCGCTTCGCGTCAGGCGTGTCCATCGTGCAGGTATCTGACTTCGCCAACGGCATGACCTTTCTGCCGATGACAGACGAGGGCGGAACCTACGTCGAATGGACGATGACCGTCACCGAGTTGACGTACCCTATCGACGGCTTTTTCGTCACCATCGACCAATGCGAATAGACAACCGCCGAACATTCCAGAGCGGCTCCGCATACGCAGGTGCGCCGTTCTGCTCGCATAGCGGACTCGAGGCGGTCGCGCGTTTCCGAGCGGCCGCCGGGGGCTTGTCCGCTGTGAGATTCGCTCGCATGCGAGATGAGCGTCACAACGTTGCGGCGGGGCTGCTCGTCCGCAACGGTCGGGTGCTGTTGTGTCATCGACACCGTCGTCGTCTGTGGCATCCGAACCTGTGAGACATCGCCGTCTCGACGCTGTGTGTTGGTGCCACGGACGCAGCGGTCAAGGGAACTCGGGAGCCGCATGTATCGTCCAATTCACATGCACCG
>JBCBSO010000040.1:0-12947 GCA_039819205.1 Actinomycetota bacterium | reverse complement strand
GTTGACCTCGCACACGACGAGGTCAACTCGGAGCGCTACCTCCAGTCGTCCACCGATGGCGCAGACGAGATCGTGGTGCGGGGTGACCCGGTCATTGTCCGAGTGCTCGTGCGGATGGAACTGGTAGATGATCTCTGGAAGTCGCAGAGCGGGGAGATCCTTGCACGACTCTCCAGTGCTGACGAGTGCGTGCCGTGAGTATCAGAGCCGCCGCGATTGCAGCGACCCTTTCGCTGGCTGTGCTGCCGGGTGGGGCGTTTGCGCAGACGCAGGTTGATGTGGCCGACACGCCCAATGGTGGAGCGGGTGACGAGGGCAGCGATCCAACCCCTATCGACACCGAGATCTTCACTGTCGAGGCGGACAGCGAGGGGATCGGTGCAGGTGTGCAGTTGCCGGGGAGCGGTAGCGGCGGCTCGGGGGAGGCGGAGCCTGAGGCGCCGCGCTGCGAGCGACGCGAGGCCACGGTCGGGTCGGTGGTCACCTCCACTGCAGGCGGGGAGCTTGACCCCTCGCTGGATCCGTTCGAACAGGCGTCGATCACGTATGGCACCGTCACGCTGCTGGCGGTGTGTGAGCGCTGCGATGGCGGCGTGTGGGAGCTGATCTTTGTCGAGCAGGTCGATCCGCTGGACTTGTTGCCCGACGCCGAGCAGGCTGCGCGGGCGCGGTTGCAGGTGCCGTCACCCAACATCAATCCAGACCCCGCGCTGGGTGGGTTCGTCAACCTCGGGCTCTGGTTTGCCGTGGAGGAGCCCAATCCCGATCCGGTCGTCGCACGAGCCGAGCTGAGCGGCGTGTGGGCCGAGGCGTCGGGGACACTGCGCGGCATCGAGGTCGACCCGGGCACCGGCGACCCGGTGGTGGTGTGTGATGGGGTGGGCGTCCCGATCGAGGCGGTCGACCCGTCGCTGGAGTCCGTCGAGCAGGGACCATGCGGCTACACCTACACCCAGAGCTCGCCCGAGGACTCGCCGTTCCAGATGACGGTCACCAACGTGTACGACCTCACATGGCGCACGAGCGACGGTCGTTCCGGCAGTTTGGGTGAGGCGCGGCGCTCGGTCACGTTCGGCTACGACGTCGACGAGATCCAAACCGTCGGCGGCCCGTGACCGTCAGCGCTGCCGTGGTCGCGTGATGCCGCTTCAGGCGCGCATAGCACCGATCGCGGCGATTGCGTCGGCCGCTTCGCGGTAGGTCACCTCGAACACGGGGACGTTGCGCACCAACTGCTCGATTCGGCCAAACATCTGTGGTTCCGTGCCCGTCGGTCCAAGGATCTGATTGGAGAACCGCAGCAACGCCTGCGCAGGTGGGACTGGAGCGACCTCCGCGCCGCCGTCGTGTCCGGCGTATCGGCGCAAGAGCACGATCGAGTCGAGTGGGCGCGATCCGGAATCGTCGTTCGTGCCCGCGTCCGCGCCGGCGCGGCCAGCGGAGCTGTTGCGATCGACTCGATACGGATACACCGAGCGAAACGGCCCGGGCGGGATGGTCACCTCCAGCAGTGCTGCTGCGCCGGTGCGTAAGCCGATCGGTCGACGGTGCGGGAGCACGACGGCGCTCTGCGGATCGACTGCCACCACCTCATCGCCGACGAAACGGTGGCCCAACGACACCGCCACAGCAGTGAACGTCGACTTGCCCATGCCGCTCGGGCCGACTGCGGCAATCGTCCGTCCATCGATCTCCACGAGGCCGCCGTGGAGCACCGCGCAGCCGAACCCAACGGCGCTCTCCGCAGCAACGGCATCGATGCCGGAGAGGATGCGATGGAGTGCAACGGAGTCATCCGCACCAATCGATCCGGCGGGATCGGCGGGCACGTGCGGACCCTCCACCGTGAGGTGCCAGCTGTCGTTGTTGCGACCGACGGCGATCGTCGTTGTCGCCACGGTCGTGGGTGGAGTTACGGCAAGTCCCGACAGCGACTCGGCGAGCAGGTCGCCGAACGCGGCCGCGGCCGCCCCGTCGTCGAGATCGAGCTGGGCCACCTCGCCCAGCAGCCGATACGGGCCCAAACGACGCGTCACCACCGCCGCCGACCGTAGTCAGCAGCGGTGCCCGGGAGCGCTGTTACACCCCCTCGTCATGATGGATCTCGACATGCCCTCGCCCGCCACCAGTCCCGGCGCCAGCACCGCCGACTTCGCCGCCGCCGCTCGCCGCCTCGCCCTCATCGCCCGCCGCCACCGGCTCGAGGCGCCCAGTTACCGCAGCCCGCCACGACTCGTTGGCGTCGACCGAACCATTCGTCGCCGGGCCGAGGGCGGTGCGGTCGTTGCTGTCCGTGTGCACGGTCGTCCCGTCGCCGCCGTGCTCGCCGACATGATCGAAGGCGTCATCGTGGCCAACGCGCTCGTTCCCCCGCAGTCCGACCGAGCCCGCACCGAGTTGTGGCGAGCCATCGAACACCTGCACGACGCGCCGGCCCCCGACCTTGGGGACACTCCCGGCGCCAACCGCACGGATGCCCCAGCGTTCCGGCGAGCGGGTTAACCCCTCCTCCGAAAAACCGGGGATTCCGTGCGCCAGGCGCCTGATTTCGCGAACAGAATCGTCAGTCGTCGGTCTCCCACGTGCGTCAGCGGATCGTGCCGGTGAGGTCCACGATCAGATCGGTCGCCCGGTGGGTGTAGATGCAGATCGTGCCGGCATCCGACAGCTCGATCGTGGCGTTGTTGGCGATCGTCCGGCCAGCCTGATGGTTGAGGTTCGACGCCTCGGGCCGGTTCTCGTCGCACGGGTAGGCCGACACGTAGCCCTGGAGTTCGGGGTCGACCGCCGCGATGCTGAACACCCCCGCGGTCGCCGCTCCGGTCACGCCGGCCCGTCCACGTACCTGCACGGTCGTGACCTCGCCAGCAGCTCGTCGGCCGATGCCCTCCTGCGCGCCGTCCACCGTTGCACGTCCGGGCCGTGACTCGACGAGCCGGACAGGCGCCATCGGGTCGACGACGGAGCCCGTGGTGGTGTGCGCCGTGACGTCCACCACCAGGTCGAGCGAGCGGTGCGTGTAGAAGCAGATCGCCCCGCCATCGCCGATCCGGATCGTTGCTCCACCGGCGATGGTCTGGCCCTTCTGGTAGTTGATGATCGACGTCTCGGGCCGCTCACCGCCGCACGGGTACGCCGCCACGTAACCCCGCTCGTCCGGATCGATCGCAGCGGCGTTGATCGTCGCCGTGTCGGCGTCGGCCGGCACACCATTGCGCCCGGCGACCACCACGGCCGTCTCCTGGCCGGCGGTCCGCCGTCCGATGCCTTCCTGGTCGCCATCAGAAGTTGGTCGGCCAAGCCGGGTCTCCACGAATCTGGCGGGCGTGATCGTGTCGACCGTCGACCCAATCGGCACCACCGCTGTCAGGTCGACAATCAGGTCGGTCGCCCGCTGGGTGAACACGCAGAATGTGCCGGACGCCGACAGAGCGATCGTTGCCGCGTTCGAGACTGTTTGCCCGATCGCGTAGTTGATCGTCGACGCCTCTGGCCGTGGTTTGTCGCAGGGGTAGGCCGTAGCGAAGCCCTGGTGCTTGGGGGCGACAATGCCAATGTTGGCGATCACCGCATCGACATGCGGACCAACCCCGGCTCGCCCCGCCACTTGCACCTCGGTGACTTGTCCGGCCGTGCGCATTCCAATGTTCTGCTGCAGCCCATCGACCGTCGGTCGGCCGGGACGCGACTCGATCAGCCGCTGCGGCACGAACGACGTGACACCGGCCGGGTCAACCCGTTGATCGCTTCCAAGGTCGACGACCGCGATGCCGTTGCCCTTCTCGGCTGGTTCATCGCCGATGTCCTTGACGTGCCCGCCGCCGGTGCCGCCCCGGGCGCCTTGCCCCCAACACTTGAGCGAGTTGTCGTCGAGCGCTGCGCACACGTGATAGCGATTGATCGACAGCGCAGTGACGAACCGACCGCCGCCGACGTCGATCGGCGCCAGGTTGTCGCCCATCTCGCCGGGGTCGTCGCCCCGGGACTCGGTGTCTCCTTGCGCTAAGACGCCCCACGAGTTGGCTCCCCAGCACTTCACCGCATGGTCGTCGAAACGCGCGCACGAGCTCATCGCCCCGAGATCGAGGGCAATCGGTGTCAGCCCGGTGCCGAGATCAACCGGCGGGAGGGTGTCGCCCATATGGTGCGGCTCGTCGCCGTGGGCCTTCGTGCTGCCGTAGCCGAGTGCCCCGCCGTTGCCCCGTCCCCAGCACTTCACCGTGGTGTCGTCGAGCACGGCGCAGTTGTGCTGCGCCCCAGCGGCCACGAGCGTGGCGGTACGGCCCGCACCGAGGTCGATCGCCGGCAGGTTGTCGCCCATCTCGCCGGGGTCGTTGCCGCGGCTGATGGCGTCGCGCAGGCCGAGCTGTCCGGTCCAGTTGCCGCCCCAGCACTTCAGGTCGTCGTTGTCGAGGATCGCGCAGTTGTGCGAGCCGCCAACCGCGAACGACACGGTGCGACGCCCGGAGCCGAGATCCACGGCGGGCAGGCTGTCGCCCATCTCGCCGGGGTCGTCGCCGATGTCGTCGCTCGAACCCGAGCCGAGTTGGCCATTGCTGCCGCGGCCCCAGCAGCGCAGCGTGGTGTCGTTGAGCAGCGCACATGTGTGATCGCCGCCGGCGGCGATGGCCACCGCCCGGCGGTTGCCGAGGTCGACAGCGGGCAGGTTGTCGCCCATCTCGCCGGGGTCGTCGCCGCGGTTCTCCATGTCGCCGAGGCCCAACTTGCCATGGTTGTTGCTGCCCCAACACTTCACGTCACCGTTGTCCAAGAGGGCGCACACGTGATGTGACCCCGCGGTGATCTCGCGGGCGGTACGCCCGGTGCCGAGGTCGACGAACGGCAGGTTGTCGCCCATCTCGCCGGCGTTGTCGCCGCGGTCGTCGGCGTCGCCCTGTCCGAGCTGGCCGTCGAGTCCGACGCCCCAGCACTTCACGTTGCCCTGGGCGGTGCGGATGCAGGTAAAGCGGTTGCCGGTGGCGACGTCCACGGTCGCTCCGGTCGTCGGGGATTCGGGCAACGCCGAGGCTGGCGCGGACGGGATGGCGAGCGCAGCCGCTCCGATGACGATCGCGAGCATTGTTGCGGTCATCACGAGCAGGCGCCGGCGGGCGCAGTACGCAGCGGTGGGGGTGGTGAACATCAGGGACTCCTTGGCGGTTCAAACGCACGCGCGTCTGCGGCGTCTCCCGTCCTGACGTTCGCGCCTGCGGTCCCTTACAGCAGCCCTTCAACAATTCTCGCGAGTCACTGCGCCGCCCACCAGATCCCCACGGAGTTTCCACTGTCCGGTCGACCCGTCACGCGGAAATCCAGGGGATTCCGGGCGTCTCCCGCCGGATTTCGCGAACAGAATGGGCGTCGTCAGGCGGGTTCGCAGACCACGACGGGGATCTCGCGGTCGGTGCGCTCCTGATACTTGCCGTACCCGTCGTAGGCCTCAACGATGCGCGGCCACAGCTCGGCCTTCTCGGCATCGTCGGCCACGTGTGCGGTGAAGTCCGCCTTTGTCCCGTCCACGGTCAGCGCCACGTTGGGCTCAGCCACCAGGTTGCGGTACCAGTCCGGATCGCGGTCGTCGCCACCCTTCGACGCAACGATCACGTAGGTCCCGTCGTCGATGATCGGCGCGCTCAGCATGGTCGTGCGCGGCTTGCCGCTCTTGCGGCCAACGGTGTGCAGCTCCACCACCGGCATCGACGAGACGGTGTTGCCCCAACGGCCTCCGGACACGGTGCGGATGGCGCGGTGCGCCCCGGTCATCGTCTTCATCCCGATGTCGGTCATCGTGTGCTTGAAACTCATCGTGTCGAGGCTACGGCCGTTCCGTGGAGCGGCATCAGCCCCTTCTGTTCGCGAAATTCGGCGCGAGGCGCGGCGAATCCCCGGGATTTCGGGAGGGGTAGGGTCGCGTGATGGGGATTGAGAACCAGCGGCTGGTGGTGAAGACGATTTTGCCGGTGCTCGACATCGAGGCGGCGATCGAGTTCTACGGGCGGCTGGGGTTCCACGTCGTGTCGTACGACGAGACGTACGCGTGGGTGCACCACGCGGGGCTGGAGATCATTCATCTGGCGCTGGTGCCCGAACTCGACGTGGAGGCCAATCGCAGTGCCTGTTACCTGCATGTTCAGGACGCCGATCACTGGCACCGCACATGGCGCGAGGCGGGCGTCGAGGTCGGCGAGATCGGCGACATGCCGTGGCAGATGCGCGAGTTCGCCGTGCGCGACCCAGCGCAGAATCTGCTGCGTATCGGCCACAACCTGGAGTAGCTGGAGTCAATTCTGACCTCATTCTGTGGTCGGATGTGCACTTTCCGTGAAATTGTGAAAGAATGCATTGCATGGGGCCGATAACCGCCGTTGACCCGCAGAAGGAAGCCCGGGCGATCTCTGCGGTCCGTCACGCGCTGGAGCTATTGCGCCAGCCGTCCCGGGAACCAGCGCTCGCAGAGGTGGAGGACATCTCTTGCGTCGAGCGCATCGACAACGAACGACGACTCACACTCGAGATGTTCGCCGGCTGGCGCGGTGACGCGTTGCCGGTGCGTGCGGCGTCGTAGCCGCAACCTCGGTTCTGTTCGCAAAATCAGGCGCCTGGCGCCGGATATCCCCTGGATTTCGGTGGGGGGAGGGTGCACGGGCGCACGGGGGTGTGCTCAGTCGTCGGCGAACCAGGCGCGTTCAACCGCGGTTGCTGCGGCGTCGTCGCCCGCCGCGCAGTGCAACTCGATCAGCGCGTCGACATGGCCACGGCTCCACGGCTCGGCGACACGCAAGAACTCGAGCGCGGCGATCTGCTCGTCGGCCGGGCTTGCGCCGTTCGCCACCCGCGACGCGGCGTCGACGCTGTGCCGTTCGACGACACCGACCAACTCTGCCCCCCACTCGGTGGCCATCACCTCGGGCGCAACACCAGCGGCGAGCACCACAAACGCATCGCCCGGTGCGTCGCTGATGTTCATCGTCGCCACGTCCAGGTCGGTGGTGCCGTCGAGCACCAGCCGATCCTCGACGCTCGACACGTAGGCCGACGGCTCACCTGCCGGGCGACCCGGCTCGAGCGTTCGCCGAATCTCCGACAGCGCAGTGCGCAACAGCGTGCGCCCCTTGTCCGGTGGCCGGCCGGGCCACACCGCCTCGATCACTTCTTCGCGTCGCCGGCCACCGTCGCCCGCCAACGCCAATACCGACAACACGTCGAGCGCCTTCTTCGACTTCCACGCCGATCGTCCGACCACGCCACTGGCCAGTCGCACCTCGTGCGTGCCGAGCAGCGCCACGACGACCGCTGCATCGCCGCCGTCAGCGATCGCGGCCGTGGAATCCTCCAGTTCGTGTGCGGTAAGAACCGCATCGGCGAGCCGCTCGACCATGGCGAACCCTGTCGCTCGCAGGTCGCGGAGGCGGCGTTCGTCGCGTTCGTGCGTGCTGCGGTCGACACCGCGACTGGCCCGCTCGCGGATCACCGCCCCGTGCACTCGGCCCAGGCGATGTGCCGGGCCGAGCCGTCGCTCGAGTTCCTCGGCGATCGCCACGGCCTCGTCGCGCCGTCCCGCAGCGAGCAGACCCCACGCGAGTAGCGGACCACTGGCCGTGAGGTCGTCGCCGCCATCGGCCGCGGCGTACGCAGCCTCGATCAGTCCTGACGCGGCATCGTCGCCCGCCACCAACGCGGCGAGCGCGTTCACCGCCAGGTCGAGCGGCGCGTCGCCCGCTGCTGGTGCAGGCACCTCGCCATCGACCACGGCGATCTGCGCCGCGATCCAGCGCGTCAGCGCGCTGTCGGCCGAACGCTCGAGTGCGGCACGGGCGCCGGCGACATCGCCCAACCAGAACCGCGTGTCGGCCAGCTGTCCGGCGACGCGCGCATCGAAGTCGGGATCGTCGGAGGCGCGCAACGCCGCCTCGTAGGCATTCGCCGCCGCGCCGAGCTCGCCGCGATAGGCCTCCACCGAACCGAGCGCAAGGAGCGCCTCGCGCCGCGCTCGCGCGTCGCCGGCCACCTCGACGCGCAGTAGCGCACTGGCCAGCGCCGTATCGACTTCAACGGTCGCTTGGCCTGCTGCGAGCACCGGCGGGAACCTGCGGCGCAGCTCGTCGGGCATCCGATAGAGCCAGGTCAGCGCCCGCTCGACGCCGATCGCCGACAGGTGCGCATCGAGCACATCGGCGGCCCGCTCGGGCGCGCCGCCATCGAGGAACAGATCGATCGCCGTGGTCGGGTCGTGGTCGGCGATGTGCGTGGCGACGGTGGCGCGCACCATCGCCGTCCAACTCGGGTCGAGTTCAGCGGCGAGCTCGGCGGCGATCGCCGAGTCGAGACGCACCATGCCGTCGTGGTCCACCAGCAGCGGCGCGGTGGCCGCCAACTTGGCGACCGACGCCGCGTCGTCGGTGCCGTCGACCGCGCCGATCTCCGCCAGCGGCGTCAGCAGCTCGTCGGTCACGTACGGCACCACCGCGGCCACCGACATCAGCTGCCGGACCCGTTGGTCGCCGACCGCCGCCGAGCGCAACAGGTCACCACGGCGCTGCGCCGGATCGGCGTCGGGGGCGGTGGCGCCGGCCAGGAGTCCGGTGGCCCAGCCGCGCATCGTCGCGTTCCACGCCGGCCCGCGTGTCGCGTCCGCACCATGCAACGCAAGGAGCTGGCCTGCTTCATCGTCGGTGAACGCGAGCGCCTCAGCGTCGAGCAGCGCCACGTCGGTCGGACGCACCAGCCCGAGCAGCGTCGCTGGGCGAGCCGCCGTGGTCACGATCACTTGCGTCCCGTCGGGTACGAGCTCGACCACCTCGGCGAGCAGTCGCTCGACGTCGCCGGTGTCGGCGGCATCGAGATCGTCGATCACCGCGCTGGCGGGCGCGGCTTCGAGTGACTCGAGCAGCACGTCGGCGAGCGACAGCAGCGGACCGTCGTCGACGTCGTTGCCGGAGAGCATCGCCACTGCGTCGGTTGGCCCGGCAAAGCCTGGCGCAAGGCGGGCCCATCGCACACCATCGCCGGCGAGTTGTGCCGCAGCGGTGGTCGCCCCCCAACCCGCGGGCGCGGCGATCACGACCAACCGGCGGTCGCCGGCGAGCTCGGCGAGGCGGGGGCGGGCTAGCGCGTGGTCGAGCCGCGGCGGTCGGGTGAGCAGGCGAGGGCGGGTCGACACGCCGCGCCAGCGTACGCTTCGGCCATGGCGGTGGGAGACCTCTCCGGGCGGCGCCTCGGTGGTTTCGAATTGATCGAGCCGCTGGGCGAGGGCTCGTTTGCAGCGGTGTGGCGTGCTCGCCAGCTTCGGCTCGATCGCGACGTGGCGGTGAAGGTGCTCGATCCGATCGTCGCCCGCGACCCCACGACCGCCCGGCGCTTCGAGCGCGAGGGGCGGGCCGCGGCCAACCTCGATCATCCGGCGATCGTCCCGGTGTACGAGGCCGGCGACGACGACGGTCTCTACTACCTAGCGATGCGCCTGGTCGACGGCGAGACGCTGGCCGACCTGCTCGATCGTGAGAGTCCGCTACCGCTCGATCGAGTGCTTGCGCTGCTCACGCCGATCGCGGCCGCGCTCGACCATGCCCACGCCGCCGGGCTCGTGCACCGCGACGTGAAGCCGGCGAACATCCTCCTCGAAGGCGACCGGGTGTATCTGACCGACTTCGGGATCGCCGCGTCGGCGCGCGAAGTCGGCCGCTACACCACCGGCTCGATCGGCACCGCCGACTACATGGCGCCGGAACAGGCGCGCGGGGACGATCTCGATCACCGCGCGGATCTGTATGCGCTCGGTTGCGTCGCCTACCACGCGCTCACCGGGGCGCCGCCGTTTCGGCGCGACGATCTCGTGGCCACGCTCGTCGCCCACGGGAACGATCCGGTCCCGCCCACCGGTGTCCCCGGTCTCGACGCCTTCTTCGATCGTGCCCTGGCGAAGGAGCCCGACGAGCGCTTCGATCGCGGTATCGACCTGGTGCGCGCGCTGGGGTCGCTGTCGCCGGTGGCCCCCGACGAACCGCCACGGCGCGCCGAGGAGATGCCCCGTCGGCGATCGCTGGCGTGGGTGGCCGTGGCTGCGTTGACCGTGATCGCCTTCGCCGCGGCCACGGTGGTGGTGATTGGTGGTGGCGACGACGCCAGTGCGCCGAGCGACTCGCCGACCGTTGCAACTGCTGTCGACGGCAGCGGTTCGCCTGATACCGAGCCGGCTGGGACGGATCCGACCGCCGACGGACCGTCTGCGAGCGATCCGCCGACCGATGGAACGGCGCCGACCGACGGGACGGCTGGCAGCTCGGCGACCACCGAGCCGGCCATCGCCCCGACGACTGCCGCAACGGCCGTCGAGCCCGAGGGTCGCACCGTGGTGGGGACCACGCTCGATCTCGCCGATCCGAATCCGCACCGGTCGCTCGACACCGTCAACGTGCTTGCCGAATGGGTGTTGCCAGTGATGTATCGCGTCGACGAGAACCTCGACCTCGTGCCCAGCTTGGCCACCGGACCACCCACACCGATCGCCGATGATCCGCTGCGCCTCCAGTGGGAGATCCGCGACGACATCACATGGGACGACGGCACGCCGGTGACCACCGCCGACATCGTCGCCACCTACCAGTACCTCACCGACCCGGCGACCAACGCCACCAACATCTCGCTGTACGAGCCCGTCTCCGATGTGCGGGCGATCGACAACACCATGCTCGAGATCGACCTGTCGTCACCGATCGGTGTGCCGCGCGTGCTGTTCTCGACGACTCATCCCATCATTCAGGCTGCGGCATGGCAGTCGCACCTCGACGATGGCGGCACCGCGGCCGACTTCCTCGACGACGGCGTGACCTTCGCTGCGGGGCCGTTCCGCGCCGCGCCCAACACCGGTCCAGGCGAGATCGAACTGCTGCCCAACCCGGCGTGGAGCGGAGATCCTGAGCGTGGGCCGAAACTCGAGTCGATCCGCATCGTCGAGTACCCGACTACCGATTCGTTGATCGAGGCGCTGGGTGCCTCGCAGATCGACGTGGCGTGGGCCGACACCGTCGGCAACAACGACGTGCGCGATGTGCAAGCACTGCCCGATACCGACGTGCTCATTGGCACGTCCGACACGTCGATCCAGCTGACCCACAACGCGGCCTCGTCGGCACTCGCCGACGCTCGGGTGCGCGAGGCGATCCAGCTGGGGCTCGACCGCGATGAGGTCGGCGGTCTCGTCACGGGCCTGCGCACCGGCGACCCGGCAGAGCGCGTCGACAGCCTGGTTTTTGCGCCGGGCCAGGCGGGCGGCTCAGATCCGTTTGGCTTTGGCGTCGACCGCGAGCTTGCCGGCCAGCTGCTCGACGAAGCCGGCTGGGTCGAAGTTGAGGGCGAACAGTTCCGTCAACGCGACGGTGAAACGTTGACCCTCGACCTGCTGTTCCTCAACACCGCCGAGAATCTGCAGACCGCGCTGTCGATCGTGACGCAACTCGAGGATCTCGGGATCGATGTGGTCGCCGAGCAGGTCGAAGACCTCGAGGTCGGTCGCCGGATGGACGCACGCGAGTTCGACACGATCATCCAATTCCGACTGTTCAACAGTGACCCGATCGCGACGCGTGCGATCTTTGGCACGGGCGGCCAGGTGAACCTCGGCGGCTTCAGTGATGCTGAGATCGACGCGCTACTCGACGCGGCCGACGCCGAGCTCGATCCCGACGTGCGGCTCGATCTCTACGACCAGATCGACGAGCGCCTCGAGCAACTCGATCCGGCGCTCCCGCTGTTCGCCCTGCCGGCGTTCACCGCCTACGACTCGCGGCTCGCCGGCGTGCAGATGGCGCCAAACCGCGGCCCCCTCGTGACCCTCAACGAGTGGACCTTCGCCAGCTAACGGGCCGGCCGCCTCCAGAAAAACCGGGGATTTCCGGCGCCTCGCGCCTGATTCCGCAAACAGTTCGGGCGCGCTGTGCCGTTTGCCCCGTTTCACGCTGTTCTCACGGGGTGGATCGACCGTGAGCGCATGGACAACACACCCGACTCCAACCCGTTTCCCGCCCCGCTCGCGCCACCATCATCGAGGTCGGCCGAACCGACGTCGTCCGGATCGACGACACCCGAACCGGACGACACCCGGCAGCGTAAATCGAACCGAGTTCGCAATCTGGTCGTCGCCGGCGCCGCAGCGTTCGGGGCAGTCACCGGCGGCGTCATCTGGATCACCGCAAAGAGTGGCCCTGCTGGCGACGACGTCGATCTGCTCACCGAACCGGTGGTGGTCCTCGACGACCGGGCGGCAATCGATATGAGCTATCCCGCGGAGTGGGATGAACTGGATGGGGGCGCCGGCGACGACATCCTGGGCGAGGCACCTGATGACGTGCTCGCCGAGGAGCGTCGCGACACGATCGACCCTTTCCCCGGCGACGACATCATCGACGCGCCGGGCAACGATGGTGAAGGCGATGACCTCATCATCGACGATCCCGACCACCCCGAGGATCTCGACCCCGTACTCATCGAGGAACCCGCCGGGCGCGTGTGCCTCAACACCGTGCATCTCCCCGCCGACGGCCAGCAGTCGCTGTCCCGGGTCGAGCCCTCGGGGGAGATCCTGGGCGCACCGGATGGATCGATCGTGGTTGTCGAAGGGCCCACGTTCAACCAAGGCCAGCCGATTGAGATCCCGATCATCGACGACGCCTTCGCCGGCCAACTGGGGATCAATCAGCAAGGTCACCATCCCTTCGATCGCTTCGAGGTGGTGTTCCCGGACGGCACGCCGCCGGTCGATCTGATCGAGGCGACCAGCGGTGGCGGCTTCACGCTCGACGACCCTGGGCCGCTCGTGGGGCCCGGCGAAGGACCGCTGTTCGACAACGAGTGCGTCGACCTGCATTCATACCGCTACGCCGAGTCGCTGTCGGACGCAGAGTTGCGCACCGAGGTGTCGCAATTGCTCTCACAGTTCGTCGACAACCACC